>JBMZDT010000273.1:0-3899 GCA_049614505.1 Leucothrix sp. | reverse complement strand
TTTATTGATAAGCACCACTCACTGTTCCTAGGCAGGGGTGACCTTTACCCGATAGCAATGGAGGGCGCACTTAAGCTGAAAGAGATCTCTTATATTCATGCAGAGGCTTACCCTGCTGGTGAGCTAAAACATGGCCCTTTAGCGTTAGTTGACAGTGAAATGCCAATCGTTGCTGTAGCACCGAAGACTAATCTATTAGAAAAGTTAAAATCGAACTTAGAGGAAGTACGTTCGCGGGGTGGAGAGCTATACTTATTTGCAGATGAAAATGCTGATATTGTAGAGCAGGCTAATATTCACATCATCACCGTGCCAGAGGTTCCAGAAAGCCTCATTCCAATTATCTATACAATTCCGCTACAATTATTGTCTTATCATGTGGCAGTATTTAAAGGAACTGATGTTGATAAGCCCAGAAATCTCGCTAAATCTGTCACTGTTGAATAAAGGTAGTAACGCTCATGCAGGCCATTAAAATTTTGTACTTTGCAAGCTTGCGTGAGCTTATTGGAGCGCCCGAGTTAAGTCTTGAAGTATCAGAACCTATGGATGCCGCTTCCGTTTGGCATGTTGCGAATCCTACGGTAGCGTTACCAGAATCAAGCTTGGTTGCCATCAATCAAGCCTATGCGGGTTTAGACTCTATGGTTGCTCCAGGTGATGAAGTCGCTTTCTTCCCACCTGTGACAGGGGGCTAGTCATGGCAATACAGATACAAGTCCAATCAGAGGCGTTTGACCCTTGGCAAGCAATCGCTGAATTTCAAACGAGTCACTTTAAAGATCAGACCAGCTTTGGAGCGACAGCAACGTTTGTAGGAACGATGCGAGATGTTAATGAAGGGGACGATGTGCTTGAAATGACGCTTGAGCATTACCCTGCGATGACTGATAAACAGTTGCAGGGAATTGTTGCTGAAGCGGAGGCAAAGTGGCCACTTTTGCATACACTACTGATGCACCGCGTCGGTGTTATTAAGCCCTCTGACCCTATCGTACTGGTGGCCGTTTGGTCTGCGCATCGAGCCGCCGCATTTGATGCTTGTCGGTTTTTAATGGAGTCCTTAAAACACCAAGCGCCATTTTGGAAAAAGGAAAGCCTAACATCAGGCGACACTCGCTGGGTGGCCAAAAACACGCCGGGTACTAGTGAAGTGGATCACGCGCTTTAGCCTGCAATGTCGCAACAGGTGGCCGGCGTGCTAGATTGTTGGTCATTAATAGCTTTTTCTTTTTGCGCAGAAATTGCACGTTGCAGTGGTTTGCAGAGTGCTGTCGGCTGGGATAAATGTACGGTCACTTGGCTTTCTGCTTGCTCAATGTAATCAATGGTTAGTTTGTTGAGCGGGCCATTATTTGGTGAGAACTCGATATAGGTTTGGGTGCTTTCATCAAGAGGTAAGGAGTCCGTTGCTGCGCCAACGATTTTCAAGAATTTGGCACAACGCATAGCGCTACCTTTATAAAGTGCCGAACCATCAAGCAGCTGTATAATTACTTCATCCCATTGCTCTGTACCTTGGCCACAGTCTATTGCATTGACTTTGGCATGTTTAATTTCTGTGATGTGGTAGCCAGCGTTAATGGTGTCATCGCCCTGTTTAAAGATGAGTGCAGCGTCCGGGTTTGTTTTGCAGGCATGTTTTAATTCGTCAAGATTAGCATTTAGTATGTTCATGATGTGTGGTATCATTTATTTCAACATTTCTAATAATATTGAAATATGAATGAAAGTCAAGTAGTCGACGCATTAAGCGCTTTGTCCAATGAAGTGCGACTTAAAATATTAAAGCACCTAGTAGCAGCAGGGCCTGAGGGCGATTCAGCTGGATTAATTGGAGAGGCTGTAAGCGCTGCCCCTTCTAAAGTGTCTTTCCATATCTCAGCAATGGAAAGGGCTCAGCTGGTCACTTCTGAGCGTGTCTCAAGAAAAATTATCTATCGTGCTAACTTTGAACAGCTGGGTGGTATGCTCAATTACTTGCTAACAGACTGTTGTAAGAGTGATCCTGTGATTATGTCATGCTGTGGCATCGAAAAAATCAGTCGTTGTTGTTGACCTTGTTGCGGTTGCTATACTGACCACCTTTAATTGAACGGCTAAATAAAAGACTGATGTTATGAAGTTTTCTGCAAACCTTGGCTTTCTTTGGCGTGAACTGTCGCTACCAGAAGCAATCCGAGCATCAAAACAAGCAGGCTTTCACGCTGTTGAGTGCCACTGGCCTTATGATGTCACCACTGCTGAAATGAAGGCGGCACTCGCAGAAACGGGTTTAACCATGCTGAGTTTGAATACGATACGAGGGCATAGAGACGCGGGTGACAATGGCTTGTCTGCTTTAGTGGGGCGCGAAACAGAAGCACGTTTTGCGATTGATCAGGCGATTGCTTATGCGGCGGCTATCAACACGCCCAACATCCATGTGATGGCAGGCTTTGCTAGCGGAGATATGGCACATCAAACTTTTATTGAGAATTTGCAGTATGCGACAGCCCAAGCAGCAGCGCATGGTATGACGATCTTAATTGAGCCCTTGAATCATTACGATGCACCGGGGTATTTTTTGCAAACATCCGGGCAGGCTAGGGCGATTATTGAAGAGGTGGGTGCTGATAATTTAAAGCTGATGTTTGACTGCTATCACTTGCAGATTATGGAGGGGAATATTTCAAGGCGGTTGGCTGAGCTGCTGCCAATAATTGGGCATATTCAGATTGCCTCAGTGCCAGATCGGGCCGAGCCGGATAGTGGTGAGTTAGATTATGGGTATGTGTTTGAGGTGTTAGAAGGATTGGGGTATGAGGGATTTATTGGTGCGGAGTACAGACCCCACAATAGCACTGATAACGGACTGGGATGGCTTCGAAATTGACCGCCTTTAAAATTTTGACTAACTGTAAGAAATACTGCTGTCCTTCACTTTGAGATATTTTCGTTTTTGCAGTTCTTGAACTAATGTCTGAAGTTCAGGTTCTTGCATTTTTCCAGGGAACAGGCTGTTGATTGTATTTGTTAAACTCTTTACGTTTTTTGGTTTTGATTGGCCACGCCCAGCTAGATTTTTAATAATTTCGGCAACTTTGTCGCCACTGTTTTTGCTCTTACCTTGGTGCAATAGTGCCATATCCGCTAAGTCTTTTTCCCTACGGACACGCAATTTCCTCTCTTTTAGATGTTGTACTAGTGGATCAAACCCTGTGTCTTTTGAAATTATGTGGAAGTAGGCATTAGGCTCAAGCATTGATAGCTCTCCAATGTAAAAAGCGATATGGAAGTCGAGAGCATTTGGCCCGTTGCCAGAAATTTTTATATACTGGGATTGACTGCCTAAACACTGCATAGCTGATGCTAATTCAAAAGAGACTTTACTTTGATTGGAGCCAACGAAAACAAGCACCTTAGATGGATGGTTCTTTAAAAGTGCTAGGTTTTTGGGCTGGACATTTTCGAAATCTATTAATACATAATTAGTAGGCATGTGGCTGTATTCTTTGGTAATAAGGTTTTAAGTGGATATAACTAGTAGCTCAGTTATATCACAATGTGTTTTAGGCATAGATGATTTTAGACAATTGGTTATCTATCTAGATTATAAAAATGAAACGCTTTTATAGTAGTAGCGGTAACCTGCATAAGATTGTTCGTTTGCTTATCAACGAGTTCCTTAGTCCTTGTAAAATTACAGCTTATCGTCGAAAATCAGCTAGGTAACAGAGTGCGTGATCTTTAAACACATCTTAACTCTCAGCTGAAAAGCAACAATATAGGTTTCACATGATAAAAAGTCTTTTTAGACCCGGTTGGAAAAGCAAGTCCGTAGAGAAAAGGCTGCATTTCATTGCCGACATCGATGTTTCAGTTGCTGCCAATCAGTTGATACTTGAAAAACTGGCGGG
>JBMZDT010000272.1:0-3932 GCA_049614505.1 Leucothrix sp. | reverse complement strand
CGCGAGCCTGATGCCGTACAAATTCTATCGGGCGTGTTCGAAGGGAAAACGACTGGTGCGCCTATTGCATTAGTCATTCATAACGTGGATCAGCGCTCTAAAGATTATTCAAATATTTTGGACCGTTTCCGTCCTGGTCATGCGGACTATACTTATTATAAGAAATATGGCTTCCGTGATTATCGTGGCGGTGGTCGCTCTTCTGCTCGGGAAACAGCTGTGCGTGTTGCGGCGGGTAGTATCGCAAAAAAATACTTATTAGAGCGTTGTGGCGTTACGGTGCGTGGCTATCTTTCCCAGCTTGGGCCGATTAAAGCAGAGCAGTTTGATTGGGATGAGATTGAGCGTAACCCTTTCTTTTGTCCTGACGCTGACAAGGTGCCAGAAATGGAAGCGTATATGGACGCGCTACGTAAAGAAGGTAATTCTATTGGTGCAAAGATTTCAGCTGTTGCGACGGGTGTGCCGGTGGGTTTAGGTGAGCCTGTATTCGATCGCTTAGATGCTGATTTGGCCTTGGCGATGATGAGTATTAATGCGGCTAAAGGCGTTGAGATTGGGGCTGGCTTTGATAGTGTCACACAAAAAGGCACCGAGCACCGTGATGAAATAACCATTGATGGTTTCTTAAGTAATCACGCAGGCGGCGTCTTAGGAGGAATTTCTTCAGGTCAAGATATTGTGGTACACACTGCCTTTAAGCCGACCTCCAGCATGCGTTTGCCTGGTCGTACAATTGGTTTAGACGGTGAACCTAAAGAGGTTATTACTAAGGGACGTCATGACCCTTGTGTCGGGATACGCGCGACGCCAATTTGCGAGGCAATGTTGGCGCTGACGCTAATGGATCATTTATTACGGCATCGGGCGCAAAATGCTGAGGTAGTGACTGAGCTTGCGGACATCCCTGCGCAAGCCTAGTCATTGGCAACATTTGGTTGATTGAATTAGTTTAAAGCCTAAAGTAATCAACCATGGCAATTATAATTTCTTCTCGCCAAATGACGCTGATTAGCCCCGCCAGTGCTAGCCAAGGGCCATAAGGAATGGGCTGGCTGTTTTCTTGCTTTTTGAACTTCATGACAATAATGCCAATGACAGCGCCTAAGCAGGCCGAAGCAAAAATTGTAAATGGGATAATCTGCCAACCACCCCAAGCGCCAATGGCGGCTAAAATCTTGAAGTCGCCATAGCCCATGCCGTCCTTCCCTGTGACTAGCTTGAATAATTGGTAAACGCTCCAAAGCGAGAGGTAACCAACAATGGCGCCGAGCACAGCACTGTGTAAGTCGATATACGTACTAAAATAGTTAATCAGTAAGCCGAGCCACATTAGGGGTAGGGTCAAGCTATCGGGCAGTAGCATGGTATTGAGATCAATCATGCCAAGTGCGATTAAGGACCATGCAAAGAGCAGCATGCCTAGCATCTGCCAGCCGTAGCCAAATCGCCAAGCAATGAACATGGACAATAAAGCAGTTGTGATTTCAATCACAGGGTATTGAAGAGAGATCGGTGTTTTGCAGCCTTTACATTTGCCCTTTAATAAGAGGTAGCTAATGACTGGAATATTTTCCAATGAGGAAATAGGGTGATTGCAGGTAGGGCAAGCTGAGCGAGGCATAAATAAATTAAACCGCTCCGTCTCTTTAGCGATGTAGTCCGGATTGTCTGCATTGATATGCTCAAGGCATTCAGCGTCCCACTCCCTTTGCAACATCACGGGTATCCGATAAATCGCAGCATTTAAAAAACTACCGATGAGCAGCGAGAAAAACCCTACGATACTGATCAGTAGGATCGGGTGCTGCTCAAGAAGTGCCAGAAACTGCATGTGTAACCCCTGTATAGGCGTAGTACGCCTGTTGCTAATTTATTGTTGCTGGCAGTTAGCCAACCACTGCGCCCAACTTGAAGATCGGTAAGTACATGGCAATCACCAAGCCACCAATAATAACGCCCAGAACGGCCATCACTAAGGGTTCGATTTGCTTTGACAGTGTATCAACCAAGTCATCGACCTGTTCTTCAAAGTACTCCGCTACCTTGTTCAGCATTTCTTCCAAACGCCCCGACTCTTCACCAATTTTAGTCATTTGCACAACCATGCTGGGAAAGCGTTGTGTTGTGAGCATCGAGGTGTTGAGCTGTACCCCTTTGGAAATATCATCTTTGATCTGAAGTGTAGCATTTTCAAACAGTCTGTTACCTGTACTTCCTGCAACAGAGTCCATGGCTTCAACCATTGGAACACCCGACGCAAACATGGTTGCTAGCGTTCTGGCGAAGCGTGCAACAGACGATTTTTCGATAATAACCCCCATGACTGGCATTTTGAGGGCAAATGAATCGACCATGACATTGAATTTCTCTGATCGAAGTTTTAGCTGTTTAAATACAATTCCCATGACAATCAAACCGAGAAGCGGTTGCCACCACGAAGCTTGAAGCCATTCAGACAAGCCAATGACCCAAAGTGTAAAAGCAGGGAGATCTGCACCAAAGCCTTCAAAAATGCTTTTAAACTGGGGGATAACCCAAATCAGCATAATGCAGGAAACGACAAGTGCCATAATTAATACCATAATTGGGTACATCATGGCTTTTTTAACTTTGGCTTTCATGGACTCACTTTTTTCTTTGTAAGTTGCAATTTTTTCTAGCATGTCCTCTAAAGAGCCAGAGTGCTCGCCGGCCTTGACTAAGCTGACAAACAAGTCGTCAAAATGTTTGGGGTGATTACTTAATGCGGTGCCTAAGTCAGCACCGCCTTCAATGTCTTGACGAACTTTTTTAATCAGATCCTGCATGCCCGCTTTTTCATGCCCGTTGCTGATGAGCTCTAATGATTGTACTAACGGGACGCCAGAACGCATCATAGCCGTTAGCTGGCGCGCAAAGTGAGCAATGTCGGCCGGGCCAACGCTCGAACCAAGCAGCGGCTTGCGCTTAGGTTTAATGACTTTGGGCATAATGCCACGGCGCCTTAAGGTGGCCCGTAGCATGTTTGCATTAGCAGCAGATTCTTCGCCACGTACTTTAACGCCAGCCTTATTTTTACCTTCCCAGACGAATATCGGGGCTTCTTTAGTTGGGGCTTTTTTTGCTAGTGTTGCCATAATTTAGTCCTTAGTAACGCGTTCGACTTCATCAATAGTGGTGACACCCTGCCGAACTTTTTCTAGTGCCGATTGACGCAAATCGTTAATTTTTTCTTCTTGGGCAAGGTTAGCCAGCTCAATAGAATTACCATTCTCCATCACAAGCTTTCCCATTGTGGGTGAGATGGGCATTACCTGATAGATACCGACACGTCCTTTATAGCCATTGGAGCAGGCACCGCAGCCATTTGCTTCATACACCGTGAGTGTGGCTAATTCTGACTCATGAAACCCCATTTGTAACAGGACTTCAGGAGGGATTTCAGCAGGCTGTTTGCATTCCTGACAAAGTCTTCTGGCGAGACGTTGAGCAATAATTAAGTGTACTGACGAAGCAATATTAAACGGGGGGATGCCCATATTAAGCAGTCGTGTGAGCGTTTCAGGGGCACTGTTTGTGTGGAGTGTTGATAAAACTAGGTGGCCAGTTTGTGCTGCTTTAATGGATATTTCTGCTGTCTCCAGATCTCGAATCTCCCCTACCATAATGATGTCAGGGTCTTGGCGTAAAAAAGCACGTAGTGCGCTGGAAAAGGTGAGCCCAACCTTTTCGTTAACATTGACTTGATTAATGCCAGGTACTTGGATTTCAGCAGGGTCTTCAGCAGTCGAAATATTTTTTTCAGAGGTGTTAAGCAAGTTTAGGCAGGCATACAGCGTCACTGTCTTACCACTTCCAGTGGGGCCAGTAACCAGTATCATACCGTCTGGCTTGCCAATGGAAGCCATTAAGTCGCTTTTTTGTTTATCATCAAAGCCAAGGTTGTCGAT
>JBMZDT010000271.1:0-3949 GCA_049614505.1 Leucothrix sp. | reverse complement strand
ATCAAGCCAACCCTTAAAATCATTATCATTTTCATTGATCAGGGATAGCATATCGGACAGCTGCGACAGGGAGCCAAGCAGTTTTTGTGGATCTTGTTGCTCTAACGCCCACAGCGCAATATCCAAACTTTCATCAATAACCGTACCATCAGCAAGCTGCATGACAGGCACCGTCGCTTTAGGGCTGATATCGATCATTTGCTGCGGCATATCCCTCAATACCACTTCACGGTGTTCGACCGTTTGCTCAGCAAATAACAACGCAAGGCGCGCGCGCATCGCATAGGGGCAACGACGAAAAGAATACAGTATCGGCCTTGCGTGAGATTGGGGTTGATTCATAAAATCCAGTATAGGCTAATTAGCCTGTTTTGACTGAGAGAATATAGGGGCAGTGTGGCTGATTTCAATCCTCAACAAAACCTCACCCCCTACCATTGGATATTTTAGCGCTTAATTATGCTTTCTCTACGGACATTTAAACTAAACACTGATAAATTTAGCGCATCAATACGGAGAAATCATCATGACATCCCAAACCACTGATACGCATGCTATCGCTAGTGAAGCAGCCCCTATTTTACTCCAAGAAACCACACAAACAGGGGTTCTTAGGCTTACTTTAAATGACGCTAAGCGCCGTAATGCACTGTCAGATGAGATGATGTCGACGTTAGGCAAAGCGCTAGACAATGCCGCAAGTGATGGGGATGTTCGTGTCATTGTCCTAGCAGCTCATGGCCCAGCATTTTGTGCAGGTCATGACCTAAAACAAATTCGTGCCGGTCGAGAAGCAGATGATAAGGGCTTAGCTTATTTCACCAAAGTCTTTGCGAACTGCGCTACATTAATGCAGAAAATTGTCAATCACCCCAAGCCCATTATTGCGGAGGTAACGGGTATTGCAACAGCAGCTGGCTGCCAACTGGTTGCTAGTTGTGACTTAGCCGTTGCCGCTAAATCATCACGCTTTGCGACACCTGGCGTGCATATTGGATTGTTTTGTTCAACGCCGATGGTTGCACTCTCTCGAAATGTGTCCAATAAACATGCGATGGAAATGCTAATGGCAGGTGATATGCTCCCTGCCAAACGCGCGGCTAAAATTGGCCTAATTAATCAAGCAGTAAAAGACAAAAAGCTGCGCGAAACAACCATGGCACTTGCTGATAAAATTGCCTCCAAATCCAGCATGACATTGGCCGTCGGCAAGCAAGCTTTCTATCAACAGCGTGACATGCCATTAGCAGATGCCTACCAATATGCCTCTGATGTGATGGTACAAAACCTGCTTAAACAAGATGCTATAGAAGGCATTAATGCGTTTGTTGAGAAACGCAAACCTGAATGGACTGACCAATGAGCACCGCACCTGCTGCCAATCAGTACAACATTGATCTAGCGCGTAATCCTGCGAACTATCAACCACTTTCACCACTGACTTTTCTGGAACGTGCAGCCTCTGTATTTCCAGATCACCCAGCGATTATTCATGGGAACTTAACGCGCAATTATCGTGAGTTCTATCAACGCTCACGACAACTCGCCTCAGCACTTAGCCAACATGGCCTAGGCCGTGGTGATACCGTTTCAGTCATATTACCCAACTGCCCTACCATGCTAGAAGCCCATTATGGCGTGCCTATGTGTGGGGCCGTTTTGCACTCCATGAATACGCGCCTAGACCCGGCGGTGATTGCTTTTCAACTTGACCACGTTGAAGCAGCAGTCTTGATTACCGATCGTGAGTTTTCAGAAACCATAAAAGAGGCGTTGCAACTCTGCAAAGTTAAACCGCTGGTCATTGACTATGATGATCTGGAATTCCCGCAAACTGGCGCTAAGCTTGGCAGCATTGATTATGAAGCATTTTTAGCCACGGGTGACCCCAAATTTGAATGGCTGATGCCGCTGGATGAGTGGGATGCGATTACCGTCAATTATACCTCTGGCACCACAGGTGACCCTAAAGGAGTCGTCTATCATCATCGGGGGGCTTACCTACTCGCACAGGGCAATGCCTTAACGGCATCCATGCAAAAGCATTCCGTTTATCTTTGGACACTGCCGATGTTTCATTGCAATGGCTGGTGCTTTCCATGGACAATGTCAGCCATTGCAGGGACGCATGTGTGTTTGCGTTGGGTGCGACCCAAACCAATGTGGGATGCACTAGCCGATCATGGCGTTACGCATTTATGCGGTGCCCCCATTGTCATGTCTACCCTACTCACCACTCCTGCTGCTGAAAAACGCACACTCGACAAGCCAGTTGAATTTATGACCGCTGCTGCACCACCACCAGAAACGGTGCTTGCCGATATGAAAGAAGCAGGCTTTAACGTCACACACCTTTACGGTCTCACTGAAACCTACGGGCCAGCCGTTGTTAACGAATGGCAAAACCATTGGGATACACTCGACGGGGCAGCACAAGCTGCAAAAAAGGCCCGTCAAGGCGTACGCTACTTACCGCTAGAAGGACTAACGGTACTTGACCCAGACACTATGCAAGCAGTGCCCGCTGATGGTGAAACCATTGGTGAAGTGATGTTTCGTGGTAACGTTGTTATGAAAGGCTACCTCAAAAACAAAACCGCTTCCGATGAAGCCTTTGCGGGTGGCTGGTTCCACTCTGGCGACTTGGGCGTCATCTACCCAGATGGCTACATTCAGCTCAAGGATCGCTCAAAAGATATTATTATTTCAGGTGGTGAGAATATTTCCTCTATTGAAATCGAAGAGGTACTCTACAAACATGCAGCGGTCTCATCTGCCGCCGTAGTCGCTAAACCTGATGACAAATGGGGCGAAACACCCTGTGCGTTTGTGGAACTTATTTCTGATAAAACAGCCACAGCAGAAGAACTTCAAGTATGGTGCAGGGAACATATGGCTTCCTTCAAAACACCGCGCCACTTTATTTTTGAAAGTATTCCAAAGACATCAACCGGGAAAATCCAAAAGTTTGTATTGCGCGAACGTGCGCAAAAACTTTGATTTTTCATTAACTTTCCAAAGGACTTTGCCTTGAAATCAATTTGCTTAGCAATCTTAATCATGCTGATGAGCACCTTTTCTGCTTATGCTGATGCACCAGCACAAAAACTGCTCCGTATGGCAACGACAACCAGTACGGACAACACGGGCTTACTCAAAGCCATTTTGCCTGTGTTTGAAGAAAAAACGGGTTATGAAGTTCAAGTCGTTGCCGTTGGTACCGGTAAAGCGCTAAAGATGGGGCGTGATGGGGACGTTGATGTAGTGTTAGTACATGCCAGAGCTGCTGAAGATAAATTTGTTAGCGATGGCTTTGGCACTAAGCGCTACGATGTCATGCACAATGAGTTTGTTTTAATTGGGCCAAAAGATGACCCTGCGGGCATTAAGCAGGCTGAATCAGCCACCGCAGCATTGGCACTGATTGCAAAACATCAAACAAAGTTTATTTCTCGTGGCGATGACTCCGGAACCCACAAAAAAGAGCAAGTGCTTTGGGACGCAGCCGGAGCGACACCTCAAGGCAAATGGTATCTAGAAGCAGGCCAAGGCATGGGGAAAATCATTCAAATTGCTGGAGAGCTAGATGCTTATACCCTGTCTGACTGTGGTACTTGGATCGTTTACCGAGAAAAATCCCCCCTTACACAATTGTACAAAGGGGGTAAGTCACTGTTTAATCCTTATGGGATTATTGCGGTTAATCCAGAGCGCCACAAAGATACCAACCACGAAGCTGCTAATGCGCTGATCGAATGGATTACCTCAGAAAGCGGCCAAAAACTGATTGGTGATTTTCGATTTCATAATGAGCAGCTGTTTGTACCCAACGCGGGCCCAACTAAGTAAGCCGCTTTAAAAAACGCTCTGCATGATCAAGGTGCCGCTGCATTTTTTCTGAATCCATCTTTCGGGCCATCGCACACATCATGGCCCAACGTGGGTTTTT
>JBMZDT010000270.1:0-3976 GCA_049614505.1 Leucothrix sp. | reverse complement strand
AGGTAATTGGACACGTGTTGTATCAGCCCCATTAGACTCTAACGTCACTGGAATAAAGTTCATTCTTGGCGAGCCAATGAATCCCGCAACAAACAAATTATCAGGATGTGTGTATAGCGTTAAAGGTGAACCATGCTGCTCCACATAGCCATCTCTTAACACGACTATTTTATCCGCCATTGTCATGGCTTCAACCTGATCATGGGTCACATAAATCATGGTATTGCCAAGCTGCTGATGTAACTTGCCAATCTCCAAACGCATCTCGACCCGAAGTTCAGCATCAAGGTTAGACAACGGTTCATCAAACAAAAATACGTCAGGGTTTCGCACAATGGCCCGACCAATCGCTACTCGCTGCCGCTGCCCACCCGAGAGTTCTTTTGGTTTGCGCGACATGAGCTTATCTAGCTGTAAAATTTCAGAGGCATGCTTCGTTTTCGCTTTGATGGTCGCCTTATCTACCCCATTCATTTTCAAGCCAAAGCCAAGATTCTCTTCAACGGTCATGTGCGGATAAAGTGCATAAGACTGGAATACCATTGCAATACCCCGCTCTGCGGGCTCAACATGGGTTACCTCCCTACCGCCAATCGCTACCGTACCCTCAGTAACCTCTTCCAAGCCTGCAATTAACCTCAATAACGTAGACTTACCACAACCAGATGGCCCAACAAAAACGGTAAACTCACCCGAGTCAATGGCCAAATCCACGCCATGAATGATCTCTACCTTGCCAAATGCTTTCACCAATTTGCTTAACGTTACATCAGCCATTCTTTCTTACCTCTAAACTCAATGTGGTCTCAGGTTGTAACCGTTGTGCGATGGCAGCAGATGCTTTAGCCACTCGCTTCCCCCAATCCTGAAAATTACTCTCTGTCACTCTAAATGTTGGCGCAGTCACGCTAATGGCTGCCACCGGCATTCCCAAGCTATCAACAATCGCAGCAGCCACACAGCATACCCCGTGTTGATGCTCTTCATTATCCACCGCAAATCCAGCCTTTCTAATATCGTTGAGCTGTCGGTTTAACAGCAAAGGGGACGTAATGGTTTGCTGGGTATAGCGTTTAAATTCGATGGATTGAATCAATGTTTCACGCTGCTCATTGGGCAACATTGCCAGCATAGCTTTACCCACACCACTACAATAAGCCGGTGATTTATCCCCAACGCTAACGGTGTAACGAATGCTTTGCTCAGACTCAACCTGAGAGAGATAAACGGCATTGGCATCGACCAGTACTGCCAGCTGCACCGATTCGCCTGAGACCTCAGCCAAGTCCAACATTAGTGGATAAGCCAAATCGCGAACATCAGACTGCTTCCAAGCCATATTCGCCAATTCAAGCAGGCGATAACCGACCCGATAAGTTTGACTACCTTCGTCAAGCCGTACCATGCCTTCTAATTGCAAACTGTTGAGCAGTCGATGCAACGTTGCTTTGGGCACCTCAAGACTAGACTGTAAGTCAGCAAACCGTAGTGGAACCTTGGATTCAGCGATGGCTGACACAACATTCAAACCGCGCGTCAATCCACTGTTTTCCACTTTTATCCCACTTACTTTGGCCATGGCTCCTCGTTGATTAGATGACTTGACTGTCTTTTGAAAAATTTGGAACATTGTTCCACTAACTAAATTAAAAAACAATAGTCAAATGTAAGCTAGCTTTAATTAGCCTATGAATGATTGACAGTGCTTATCAAAAATCCCTATACTGCATTTTTTGGAACGATGTTCCGATTTTTTAGAATAATGACTTTCGGGGAGTTGAGCATGAGTCAAACGCTTAATCAACGACGCTTTAACATGACACCATGGCTGTTTCTCCTTCCAGCAATGTTGATGTTTGCTGTCTATGTCCTCTACCCAATTATTCAGAGCATCTCCTTAAGTTTTTATGAGTGGGATGGCCTAGGCGAGAAAACGTGGGTTGGTTGGAACAACTACATCGAGCTATTTGATGATGACAACTTCTGGACATCACTTAAAAATAACATTATCTGGTTAGTCTTCTTTATGCTAGCCCCCGTTATCGGCCTTGCGATCGCATTATTTCTCAATCAAGAAGTGGCTGGGGTCAGGCTAGCAAAATCATTATTTTTCTTTCCCTTTGTTATTTCACAAGTTGTCGTCGGTTTAGTCTTTGCTTGGTTCTACGACCCAGGTTTTGGCTTAATGGGTCACTTAATGGGTTTTGTCGGCATCGAACCCTTTTCGTTGCTAGGTGAAGAAAATACCGTAACTTTCGCCATTATTGCAGCTGGGCTTTGGCCTCAGATTGCTTATTGCATGATCTTGTACCTTACGGGTCTAAACAGCCTCAATCCCGAGCAAATCGAAGCGGCCCGGCTGGACAATGCTAGTGGGTTTAAGATGCTCTGGTATGTCATTTTGCCACAACTCAGACCCGCCACCTTTATTGCCATTGTGGTGACCGTCATTGGCGCATTACGCAGCTTTGACCTGATCGCTATCATGACGGATGGTGGCCCTTATGGCAGTAGCTCGGTACTTGCCTATTTCATGTATGAGCAAAGCATTAATAACTTCCGCATGGGCTATGGCGCAGCAATTGCTACCGTATTGTTTATGATTATGAATATCTACATAGCATTCTTCCTGTGGAGAATGCTCAAGTCAGAGGAGCGATAAGATGTTTCCAACACCCCTTAAACATCGCTCCAAAACTGCCAATATTAGCTACCGGATTGCGCTACCCATCACCTTACTCATCTGGTTACTACCGCTGATTGCCGTTGGGCTGACTTCGGTGCGCTCTATTGCCGACATTACACAGGGCAATTACTGGGGCATGCCAACGTCTTGGAACATGCTCGAAAACTACAGCGAAGTTTTTAAAGTCACCCCAATGTGGCAGTACTTACTCAACACGCTAAAAATCACCATCCCCACCGTTATTGGTAGCATCACATTGGCGACGCTGGCAGGTTTTGCGTTAGCTAAGTACAAATTTCGTGGCAATACGCTGCTGTTTGCACTGTTTATCGCGGGCAACTTTGTGCCTTTTCAGATTTTAATGATCCCAGTACGTGATCTGACTATTTCGATGGGCATGTATGATAAAACCATCGGCTTGGTGCTATTCCATGTCGCCTTCCAAACGGGTTTTTGCACCCTATTCATGCGCAACTTTATCGCACAGCTTCCCAATGAATTGATGGAGTCTGCACGCTCTGAAGGGGTGAAGGACTGGCAAATATTTACCTACATTATCCTGCCCCTTGTGCGCCCAGCATTAGCAGCACTTGCCGTGCTTATTTTCACCTTTATTTGGAATGATTTTTTCTGGGCACTTATCTTAGTGCAAAGCGATGAAGTACGCCCTATTACGGCTGGCTTAAGCGCCTTGAAGGGCCAATGGCTAGCCTCATGGCATTTAATTAGTGCAGGCTCGATTATTGCTGCAATCCCTCCCGTGATACTGTTTTTCCTAATGCAAAAACACTTTGTTGCAGGCTTGACGCTTGGAGCTAATAAAGGATGAGTTTGCAGTTGTTTCGCTTAGATAGTCGTGACTGCACACTGCTGCTTTTAAGCATTGATCAAGCAATCCCGGCAGTTGGCTACTATGGTGAAAAGCTCAACAGTGACCTTGATGCTGAGTCAATGTTTATGCTATCAGCGGATGCCATCCCCAATGCTAAACTGGATGAGAGAACACAGCTATCCCTACTACCCGAAAACAGCCGTGGCTTTTTCGGTGAACCTGGTTTGCAAGGCCACCGTAACGGACAAAACTTCACGCACCGCTTCACATTGAGTGACACACAGCAAAGTGAGCATTCACTACGCTTTACCGCTATTGATGACACTGCTGCGTTACGCCTACATATAGCAATATCACTTGATAAACAAAGCAATGTTTTTAGTTGGCAACATAGCCTCACCAACTTAGGCGACACTGACTATACTCTAGATTATTTAGCCTGCCCTACTCTCCCTCTC
>JBMZDT010000269.1:0-3976 GCA_049614505.1 Leucothrix sp. | reverse complement strand
CCTAGATAGCGAAAATCATCATCCGTTTGAGGTCGTGACTGCGCCATTTCCTCTAGGGTTCTGTCATGGAATATGACATACGGCGGCACGCCTTGATCTTTAGCGATGTCCGATCGCAGCTCACGCAGGGCTTCAAATAACATTTCATCTTCTATATGTAGCTTGACCCGAGCTCTAGGCACAGCAGCTTTGTTTGCCAATTTTGGTATGGCAAGCTTTCTTGCCCACAGTGTTTCTTCACCGCGTAACAATGGGCGAGCTTTCTCTGTTAGCTGTAAAGCGCCATACCGTTCCATATTAATATACAGGTAGCCTTGCGCGATAAGCTGGCGAAAGATACTGCGCCAATCCACTTGAGTATGATGCTTCCCCATGCCAAACACTGCCAGCTTATCGTGGCCGTGATTGATAATACGTTGATCCGTATTTTTACCAATGAGGATATCAACCACATAATTCACACCGAAGCTTTGACCGCTTCGATAGACAGCAGACAGCGCTTTTTGTGCGTCTTCCGTTGCATCCCAAGTTTGTGGCGGGTTAAGGCAATTGTCGCAGTTGCCGCATTGTTTGGGCGCTGTTTCACCAAAGTATTCCAATACCGCACTACGTCGACAGCTTACCGTTTCACACAGGCCCAGCATCGCTTCGAGTTTATGTTGCGTGATGCGTTTGTACTCTTCTGCACCGGTACTTTCCTGCATCATTTGCCGCAGAGTCATCACGTCTTGCAAACCATAGCTCATCCACGCATTAGCCGCCTGACCATCGCGCCCTGCTCTACCGGTTTCTTGGTAATAGGCTTCAATGTTTTTAGGTAAGCTCAAGTGCGCAACAAACCTGACATCAGGCTTATCAATCCCCATACCAAACGCGATGGTTGCAACAATAATAATACCTTCTTCACGCAGGAATCGCGCTTGCGTATGTTGCCGGAGCTCCGCGGGTAAACCTGCATGATAAGGCAGTGCCTGTCGTCCTTTGCCACTGAGCCAGTCTGCGGTTGCCTCAACTTTTTTGCGTGAAAGGCAGTAAACAATTCCGGCATCATTAGGGTGATTTTCTGTTAAGAAACGCCATAAACGCTCACGTGGGTTTTGTGCATCTGACAAAGCATAACGAATATTGGGTCGGTCAAAACTGTTGATGAAAACATTAGCGTGTTGCAGCTGTAACTGCTCAATAATTTCTTGGCGCGTCTGTTGATCAGCAGTTGCGGTCAGTGCGATGCGTGGGATATGAGGAAAGCGCTCGATTAAAATACTCAGCTTTTGGTACTCTGGCCTAAAATCATGCCCCCACTGTGAGACGCAGTGCGCCTCATCTACCGCAAACAAAGCAATATCACACTGCCCCAATAACTGTAAAGTTGCCTCATTGCTTAGACGCTCTGGTGCAATGTAAATGAAATCGAGCGCCTGATTACGCAGATCAGACTCAACCTGAGATCGCGCTTCATAACTCAACGTTGAGTTTAAAAACGCCGCACGAACCCCTAACTGATTCAGTGCATCAACCTGATCCTGCATTAGAGCGATAAGCGGTGAAATGACAACCCCAACCCCATCGCGTGCTAATGCTGGAATCTGATAACACAGCGATTTACCACCACCCGTTGGCATCAGCACTAACGCATCGCCCCCCGCAATAACCGTATCCACAATATCAGCCTGATTATGACGAAACTCATCGTAGCCAAACGTTTGGTTCAATATTTCCAGCGCGCGCGACATTAACAGCCCATGTAAAGAAAATCAGCTCGTGATAAAACCACATCATGGATCGTAATTACATTAAAACATGCTAAAATTCCGTTTTTAAATGGTTCGCAAGGATCCATCTTCATATGGAAGACCAAAAAGAAGGTAAAAAACCCTCCCTGACCTATCAGGATGCAGGGGTTAGTATCGAAACTGGCAACGCATTAATTGATCGTATAAAACCCCATGCTAAGCGCACAAAACGACCAGAGGTTCTGGGTAATATTGGTGGGTTTGGCGCGCTAATGTCGATCCCAAACCGTTATAAAGATCCCGTTTTAGTATCTGGGACAGATGGCGTTGGCACCAAGCTGAAACTCGCTATTGAAATGGGCAAGTACGATACTATCGGGGTCGATTTGGTTGCGATGTGTGTGAATGACATTATCGTGACAGGCGCAGAGCCACTGTTCTTCCTTGATTATTATGCAACAGGCAAGCTGAACAATGATGATGCCGAAGCAGTTATCAAAGGCATCGCTGATGGTTGTGAGCAAGCAGGTGCTGCACTAACAGGTGGTGAAACTGCTGAAATGCCAGGCATCTATCGCGAAGGTGACTTTGATCTTGCAGGATTTAGCGTCGGCGTTGTTGAGCGGGATTTAATTTTAGATCACAGCTCAGTCGCCCACGGCAATGTATTAATTGGCTTAGCGTCTAGCGGCCCACACTCTAATGGCTACTCACTGATTCGCAAAGTGATTGAAGTCTCTGGGGCTTCATTGGATCAGCCGTTTTCTGATGACGAAGCAACAAACCTAGGTGATGCGTTACTTACGCCAACGACAATCTACGTTAAACCATTGCTTCAAGCACTAAAACAGTTCGATATCCGCGCACTGGCACATATTACTGGCGGCGGCCTAACGGAAAACCTACCCCGTGTGATGCCAAGTCACTGCAAAGCAGAGATTGACCTTAGCAGTTGGGAACGGCCTGAAATCTTCAACTGGCTACAACGCGAAGGCAATATTGAAGCCATGGAAATGCTCAAGACCTTTAACTGTGGTGTCGGCATGGTGCTAGTCGTCCCTGAGGATCAGGCCGATGAAATCATCAATAGCTTTAAATTGCAGGACATCCAGAGCTGGAAGATTGGTGAAATTTGCGCCGCAGACAGCGACGAGCCTTTTGTTGAGTACACCTAAGCAATGAAATCCATTGTTGTACTGATATCCGGCGGTGGCAGCAACTTACAGGCGATTATTGAGCACATCGACGCTCAACAGCTTAATGTTAAAATAGCATTGGTATTAAGCAACAGAGCGGATGCCTATGGCTTAGAACGTGCCAAAGCGGCTGGGATTACAACGGCGACCATTGATCACACACACTATGCTTCCCGTGAGCTGTTTGATCAGGCAATGATTGAGCAAATTGATCCACACCAGCCAGATCTGATTGTGATGGCTGGCTTTATGCGCATATTAAGTGAAGGGTTTATTCAGCACTATGCTGACCGAATGATCAACATACACCCTTCCCTGCTGCCTGCTTATAAAGGCTTACACACACACAAACGCGCACTTGCGGATAAAGCCACCCATCATGGTGCAACCGTGCATTATGTGACCGTTGAGTTAGATGCGGGAAAACCAATATTACAGGGCCGAGTACCTGTTTTTGACAATGATGACGAAGACACGTTACAGCAGCGTGTGCATCGCATTGAACATGTTATCTATCCCGAGGTAATCCAATGGTTTTCAAACAACCGATTGGCTTGCCACAATGGCGAGATTTCTCTAGATAACATTTCCTTGGGTAACCCCGTTATTATCGAACGACAACCAGAACAGCATTAGCAAGCCGCTGGACAAGATCATCTGCGGCTTAGTTTTCATCTTTATAGCGTGCCAAAATCTACTCAGGCACGCCCTGCCATAACATCTCATAACCCGTCTCGTAAGCGTCATCGCAGAACTCTAAAAGCTCATCAAATTTCTCACGGAAAGCTTTATCTGCATGTGATTTTTCATGCTGCTCGTAGGAATTCCAATAGGTCACAATCGCTATTTCACCGGGCTTAACGCGTTTTTCCTCAGGTGGATCGGTAAAAGAACCCTCTTCAGACACAAAACCACCGTATTTGAATACTTGGCCTGCGATGAAGCCGCCTTTTTCATCGCCGTAGGTGTTTTTGACCACATTGCACATTTCGCCCAGGGTCATTTCAACATCGTCAATGGTGACACCTTCTTTTAAGTCGACTACGT
>JBMZDT010000268.1:0-3982 GCA_049614505.1 Leucothrix sp. | reverse complement strand
GCCCCAGCCACAAATATAACGATTGATGCGCTGGCCAATGACTCCGGTGTGGGATTGATCTTAAATGCACCTAATGTGTGGTCGTTGCAAGGCGGAACTGTCACGTTATCAAATAATAAGATTATTTATCGATCTAAAACGGGATTCACCGGGAGTGACAATATTTGGTACACCTTTGCGGACGCTCAAGGCCGAACCAATAGTGGTGTGATTAATATCACGGTGGCCAGTGACTTTTACCCGATTGCCACTGCTGACAACTTCACTACTGCCCGCAATACTGCACAGGTGCTTGATATCTTAGCGAACGATGCGGCCAGCGGTGGCATAGCCATCGATACCCTTTTTGACTATACCGCGTTGGGTGGCACCACTTCTCGCACTGCTGACGGTAAAGTGCTGTACACACCAAAAAGCAATTTTACGGGTGAAGATAATTTTTGGTACGTGATGGTTGATGGGCAAGGTCGTCAAAACAGCGCCCAGGTCAAAATTAATGTAACGCCGTAAGTTATTGGCGAAGCGCTTGTTTGGCTTTATTTATCCACGGTTTGTAACGCGCCCGATAATGCTTGTCGGCCAGTTTGGCGTTTTGCAAAATTTTCTCTAGCAGTTGCTCGGCCTGACTGTCTTGGCCGAGAGACTGCAATAACATGGCGTAGCGATAGGTTGCCTCAGGGCCAGGGTAATACTCATTGAGTGCTTTAAACTCTTTGAGTGCGGCATCTGTCTCGTTTAAATTAACAAGGCATTTAGCAAATAACAGATGGGCATCAACATTTTTATAGCTAGGGTTGTGCTTAATTAAGTCATCCAGCACCTGGCGCGTTTGCGCATAATCCTCTAAGCCATACTCTGCTTGGGCAAGGCCATACATCATATCAGGATCATTTTCATGAATCCCGGTCAGGCACTTTTCATAGAGCACTTTAGCTTCTGCAAACAGTCCTTTATTTAAATACTCGGCAGCTAGCTTAGTCGAGTTTTCAACGGTATCAACAATAGTGTAGTTGTTGGTCGCATGGTTAAAATCTTTATTGGGATTAATCAGTTTACCCAAGCCTTTTTGCGCCTTCACACCCGTACGGGACTGGCTCAGGTCAGGCAGTATTTCCATAATGAAATAGGCCGCCGCACCCGCGGCAGGTAGCATCATAACGACCCATATCCAGGTGGTATTTCGGCCCGTTTTAAGGATGTGAAGGATAAACGCAATTTGTACAATGACAGATAAAACAATGAAAGGCATGGGGCTGACCAACAGATTTATTGTTGTTAATGGCGCGACTTTATCATATTTATGTGCTTAATTTAATCCCTGTGATGACACTTGAGCTGGGCTTAATTATTTTGTCCCAAACATGCGATCACCCGCATCGCCTAAGCCTGGCATGATATAGCCAACCTCATTGAGCTTATCGTCTAAGCTAGCCGTGACAATAGGGACATCAGGATGTGCTTCTTTCATGCGGGCTACGCCTTCGGGGGCGGCTAGCAAGCAGAGAAAGCGGATATTGGTAGCGCCAGCCTCTTTGAGCATACTAATGGCCGCAGCTGATGAATTGCCTGTGGCGAGCATCGGGTCGACCGCAATCACTAAGCGTTCTGACAATTGATCAGGCACTTTGAAGTAGTATTTGACGGGCTGCAAAGTGGCTTCGTCACGGTATAGGCCAACAAACCCCACCCGAGCAGCGGGCACGAGGTCAAGTACACCATCTAGCAACCCATTGCCTGCGCGTAGGATAGAAATTAGCGCCATTTTTTTACCAGCTAACACAGGAGCATCCATCTCGCGCATCGGCGTCTGAATGCGCTTTGTAGTCATCTTCAGGTTGCGGGTAATTTCGTAGGCTAAGAGCTGACTCGCCTCTCGCATGAGCTGGCGGAAATGGTTAGTCGAGGTAGCCTCGTCACGCATGTGAGACAGTTTGTGCTGAACCAAAGGGTGGTCGACGATGGTTAGGTGTTGATCCATGAGAGTTCCTTGTTATGGATTGGGCTGTTTTAGATGACTCCTTTGTGCAGTGTATCACTGCATTGACTTTATACAGTGATTTCAATGGCTGGCCTAGGGCGCTCAATTAGGCAAAGGCGTATACGACCGAGTAAAGCATGATCAACCAAAACCCGCAAAACACTAGGTTCCAACCAACTACTGTGGGCACCTTTTCTCCCACGGCAAGTGTCAAAATTCGCAGCGTTACCGACGCTAAAGACCCCATGGTGTAAAGTGACCATGTGCCTGTAAAGCATAAAAATACCAAAGCGGGATTAAAATCTAATCCCGGTATTTTCCATACCGATTCAATGGCCAGTGCAATGCTCACAAGGGGTGTAATGCCCAGATTGCCTAATACGATGATTAGCATGGACATCAGTATCAAGGTGCTAGCTTCAGTGAGCCCTGTCCATGCAACGAACTTACCCATGTCCTCTGCCGACAGCAATAGGCTGACCAATACTGACAAGAGCCCAGCTAGGGAGACCAAAACGATTTCGCCTCTTGGACGGTTGAGCATATTCACCCAGCTACCCTGCAACTGCCCCACTGCTGATTTTAGCGCATGCCTTTGTTCGCGGTGCTGTACAACTAACCAGCTTAAAGCAACTAAAATGACGGACAATATCAAGGCTGTTATTTGCCGAACAGGGAGTAGGTGCTCCAGGAGAAGGGCACCAAGCAATAGCATCATAATCAAGCCGATTAGCGGTAAAAAGCTGATTAGGTCTTTAAATTCTGCGTAATGAGCAGAAGCGCTCACTACAGAGGGCCTTGGTCGTGTGAGCCAGTCCAATAGCCAGCCACTGAACAGCATCAGGAGCATGACTAACAGGCCAGTCGGTACTACATCGTTCAAGCGTAAGTCAGGAGTTGCCGCCAATAATATCCCAACAATGAGCGTGGTGGGTGACCACAAGGCAGGCGTGCTTAAGCCACGTAATACTGCCGTTGTCATGCGCCGCCGTCGGATTTTTGCGAGTTGAGGGTTATTCTGCGCCGCTTTGCCGTTGGTTGCTCGGTCAATGATAGTACCGAATAAGTTGCCTGTGCCGAGGCTGACCAAGATCGATAAAATATGCGCAGCAACGGTTAAAACTGCATAGCGTCGAGTAGGGGGTTGCGACACAACAACTTCGCCGCAGCGATGGATCATCGGTGAGCTACGTGCTACGTCACCCATCAGCGCAAAGGCAACAAGGAAGAACATGAGAAAGGCACCGCGATTCACGCCTTCGCCAATCGCTGACCAAGCCAAGCCATCACCAACAATCACCGATACCAACGCAACCGAGGTAAAGCCCATGAGAAAATAAACCTGTATGGGCAGGCGGTGTAAGCCAGGTACTGCGTATAACAACAGCGCAATACCCGTTAATGGCCATATATCCACTAAGCCCAGGGCTTTTAGCAGGTAGCTAATACTCGCGATGAGTAGGCAGCCCGCAGCAAAAGTAGATAACAACCCTTGCTGAGGCGAATCGTTATCGGGTTTCATCTGCGCATATTATGCACCCCGATAGCGTTAGTTCATGCAAAACTCACCTGCTTGTTCATTGGAAGTTCCCGAATTCGCTTGCCCGTTGCTGCAAATATCGCATTGGCTAGCGCTGGAATAGACGGCGGTGTGCCAGGCTCGCCAACTCCCGTAATGCGTGGGTTATTTTCCATAATCACTACCTCAATGTCAGGCACTTGATTGATACGCAGAGCAGGGTAGTCATGGAAGTTAGACTGCACGACTTGACCATCAGCAAAGGTGATTTCACCGCTAATGGCGGAGCTTAATCCGTAAATAATGGCCGACTGGACTTGTGCTTCGATATTACGTGGGTCGATTGCAGTGCCTACGTCGATAGCGCAGTAGACCTTATCAATTTTGATCTTATCATCGATAAGGCTGACATCAATAATTTGGGCTGTGTGTGCGCCAAAAGACAGTGTATAGGCAAAGCCGCGGCCACGGCCTGCTTCACTTTT
>JBMZDT010000267.1:0-3983 GCA_049614505.1 Leucothrix sp. | reverse complement strand
GCCATGAAAAGTATCCTAATGATTCAAAAATTGAGACAAAAGCTTGCAAGCTATGTATGGTTTATATGATCGTGCCGCCTGATTTCAGGCCCGAAATATAATCCGCGAATGCTATCATAATCCGGCTCAATTGACATAACCGATAGTGAACTTTGCATAAGCTAGCAACGGATTACTGCGCATCCTATTTTCGCTATGAATCATTTAAAATATTTCACGTTGTATAGATTTTCTTTGTAGGGAACGTATTCTGCATTATCATCAGATAATCATCTTGGGGAAGATTAAGGGCTCAATCGATTGACTAATAACACCACCACCACAGCGCCACATAATTTTATCAAACACGCCAAACAAGTCATTTCTGATGAAATAGAAGCCATTCACCAGCTCACGCAAACGCTTGATCAGGGTTTTACCTCCGCGTGTGAAGCAATTTTACACTGCCCTGGTCGAGTGATTGTTTCTGGCATGGGAAAGTCTGGGCATATTGGGAATAAAATCGCGGCCACTTTAGCCAGCACAGGCACCCCGGCATTCTTTGTCCATCCTAGTGAAGCATTGCATGGTGACTTGGGAATGATTACCCCCCAAGATATGGTTATCGCGATCTCAAATTCTGGTAGTACGGATGAATTACTCACTCTCTGCTCTGTTGTAAAACGTCAAGGGACTCACATCATTGCCATGACTGGCAGCTCTGATTCATTGTTAGGTAGCCTCGCCGACTACCACCTAGATATTCATGTTGACAAGGAAGCTTGCCCCCATAACCTAGCGCCAACTTCCAGCACCACAGCCACTCTAGTCATGGGAGACGCTCTTGCCGTTACCTTACTAAAAGCCAGAGAGTTTTCACCAGAAGACTTTGCCCGATCCCACCCTGCAGGAAGACTAGGAAAGCGCTTAACCATTTCAGTACGTGATCTAATGCACACAGATGATGCACTGCCCATTGCTTATCAAGATGACACCTTAGAGTACGCCATTTTGACCATGACCAGCAAACAACTCGGTGCAACGTTGGTCGTTAGTGAGCAAAATACATTATTGAGTATGTTTACCGATGGGGATTTAAGGCGCGCATTTAAGGCAGGTGCTAGCCTAAAAGAATCGACATTAGCCGATGTCATCCATCATGATTATTTCTTCATTGATAGCGCTGCACTCGCTATTGAAGCACTGGAAGTCATGCAAGATAAAAGCATTATGGTATTGCCTGTGCTAAATGAGCAACAGGAGCCCGTTGGTATTATTCATATGCACGATTTACTCAAAGCAGGCATTGTATGAAACGTATCCACTGCAATGAGCATGGCCTCGCTTGGGAGCTAGCCAATGCGTAGTATTGGGATCATGGCCTTTATTTTGTCAGTATTATTTGCGGCAACTATCACATGGTTGAACCTATCATGGAAAACGATTAAGCAATTTACCAATGAAACCAGTCAATCTAGAATTGATTATTACATGAGTGATTTTCAGCTGATCGACACTGATACTGCGGGTAATATCAGCTATCAATTAACAGCGGATCATCTGATACATAAGCAAGCAAGTGGCCAGAGTGAAATCTACCGACCCCATATTAAGAAACAATCTGCTGACGGTCAGCAGCTAACAATTGATTCAGAAAAAGCGATTCAAGCGGGTAAAAATGGTAATATCACGTTGGTAGGTGACGTCCAAGTTCTGCAAAAAGCAAGTGGTCAATCACCCGGCTTCACACTCCTTACTCAAAACTTGACGTATAATCCTGTGAAGCAACAGCTTTCATCACAGGCTAAAAGTGATTTTATCAGTGCACAAGGCTCCATCACTGGCGTGGGTTTTGAAACAAAACTAGATGATCAAGAATTAAGGATACTTTCAAATGTACAAGCAGAATTTAAACCGTCTCAGTAGTTTGTTATTAATCGTTTGGCTTTCATGCAATACCACAGCAATGGCCTTGAGCAGTGACATTAAACAACCTGTTCGCATTAGTGCAGACACGGTCGTCTTCAACAAATCGAAGGGCACGGCCGTTTATTCTGGCAATGTGGTGATTATTCAAGGCAGCCTACAAATTCGAGCCTGGGAAATTAATATTAAAGCCCCAAAAAATGCCATTAACACCATGACTGCTAAAGGCTCTCCCGTTAAATTCCAACAGACCATGGATGACGGCAAAGTCGCTAAGGGTTCATCAAAGTTGCTAAGGTACTTTGTTAAGCAGAAAAAACTGACACTAGATGGTGATGCGGTATTAACGCAAAACAATGACAAATTTAGCAGTGATCATATTGAATATTCAACAAGGACAGGGGAGTTAAAAGCAGGAATCCCGAGAGTCAAAGGGCAGAAGCCTAATCCTAAGGGACGTGTTAACGCTATTTTCTACCCAACCAACTAGTTTTCTCCAAAGGTGCTAAATTGAGCGTTCTGGCAGCAGATGGCTTACATAAAAGCTATAAAAAACGAAGCATTTTGCAGGGCATTTCGCTTCAGGTTAACAGTGCTGAGGTCGTTGGCCTACTCGGGCCTAATGGCGCGGGGAAAACGACTTGTTTCTACATGATTGTTGGCTTAGTACCGATCGATAAAGGCAGTGTCAAACTGGATAACAGTGATTTAACTAAGCTATCTATGCACCAACGAGCGCGTCATGGCGTTGGTTATTTAGCCCAGGAAGCTAGCGTTTTTCGAAAGCTATCTGTAGAAGATAATATCATGGCTATATTACAGACCCGCAAAGGCATGAGTCGCCATGATCGACGCCAAAAAATGGAAAGTCTGCTAGAAGAGTTTCAAATTACACACATTCGTCAAGGCCTAGGCATTAGTTTGTCAGGTGGAGAAAGGCGGCGCGTTGAAATTGCCAGAGCTTTGGCAACCGAGCCAGCCTTTATTTTGCTTGATGAACCCTTTGCGGGTGTTGACCCTATTTCGGTCATCGAGATTCAAAAAATAGTGACACACCTTAAGCAACGTGGCATTGGGGTATTGATTACTGACCACAATGTTCGAGAAACCCTAGGGATATGTGATCGCGCTTATATACTCGGTGGTGGCTCAATATTAGCTGAAGGAACCCCTCAAGCTGTATTGGCAAACCGTCAGGCTCGTGAGGTCTATCTTGGTGAAGATTTCACGCTTTGATACCCACGCTTTGCAGATAAAAAACCGAAAGCTATGGCGAGTAACCTAGCAACACAATATCACGCACCACATGCACATCATTACCTAAATTACTGATAATATGGCATACCACCAATCGATTACCGCCACTGAGCACTTAATCATCATGCTATGCTAATAAGCAACAGACACATCAAACCCATTTTGATCTTTCTTATATGAACAGTACCCTCACGACTATCTTGTTAGTTTACTCTGTTCATTTAGATTTGATTGAATCCAGCAAAAAGATAAAATAACAATATGCTGAAACAAGGAATTCAACTTAAGCTTGGGCAAAGTTTGTCCATGACGCCTCAGTTGCAACAAGCCATCAAGATGTTGCAGCTTTCCTCCATAGAATTGGAACAAGAGATTCAGACAGTACTTGAAACCAATCCGTTACTCGATAGAGTTGATAATGCGCTTGAAAACGCTCAAGAAGCGGAACAGGCTGCTGAAAATAGTGATGGCGCAGAAGACGGTCTTAGTGACACGATACCTGAAGAGCTGGCAACTGATTCTGAGTGGGAGGACACTTATGATACAGAGCGAAGTATTAGCGCCCCAGATAGTGATAGTGCCTCAGACTACATAGAAAAGCTTCATGCCAACAGTGAAGGTTTAACGGAGCACTTGCTTTGGCAAGTCGACTTGAGCAATCTCAGTGTCATTGATAAGAAAATTGCACACCTAATTATCGACTACATTGATGAGCAAGGATTATTACCTGAAACGCCTGAGGCAATTCTTGAAGCCTTAGCCTCTGACCTGCTTATTGAGCTTGACGATATCATGGCGGTGCTGAGGTTTGTGCAACATTT
>JBMZDT010000266.1:0-3986 GCA_049614505.1 Leucothrix sp. | reverse complement strand
CAATCGTAAGTGATGACACAGACAGCAGCGCTGGAGATACCGACAGTTTCACCTCAACTGCCCCTGACCTTAATGACGAGCAAGCAGCCACCCAGGATGATGTTATTGAGAGTGTAGTGCCAGCGCCTGTAGAGCAAAAATCTGAAGTGTCGAGTCATCAATTAAAGGGTGATCAGCCTGAAGCCATCGAAGATATTCCCAGCGAGGTCACCAAGCACACGGCGGAAAAAACTGAGCCGTTAGAACAATCTAACAGTAACTTCAAGGTTACTGAAACGATACTGCTGTCAACCAAGAACGATGTTGTTTCATCGGTTAGTGCTGAGTTGCGTAAAGCACCACCCCATCATAGTGCTCAAGAGCACTTGGTGGATGAAATGCTAATCGTAAAGGAAAAAAAAGCCGCTTGGCCTTACATGGCAGCTTCAGTGTTTGTGTTACTAGGAGCCGCCTATGCTTTCGTTTGGATGCCCATGTCTATTAATGCTGAGGAATCCAATTTAGTGGAAATGGATCTAGGCAATAACCTCGATCCATTGCTTGCTGATGCTGAGCCCGCGTTTCCTGATGTGGACTTGCTCCCTAGTCCTACTCCTGTTGTCTTGGATGATGCGCCTCAAAATTTTCAGTTGGCTTCAGAAATCACCACACCTGTTCGGGCAGCCAGCGTCACAAAGCCTGCGCTTAGCCTGCCTAAAAAGATTTTAGTGTCCAATACAAATATTATCCCGCCTTTGCCAGATCTAGGTACCAAAGCGGATAGAGCATTAGGTGGTTTATCCACCGAACAGGCAGCACGGAAACCGATTCAAGATACGCCACGCGTCACTTTGAGCCGTAGTACACTGCCGATCACTGCGGAGGAAACTCAGTCCGTTGAGGTCTCTTTATCAGGGAATGCTTTGGTGACAGTGCCTGTCAAGGTCTCTGCTAGTCAATCCGCTAAGGTTAACCAAGCGATTGCCCCTATTTTAGAGCAAATGAGAAAGAATAAAGCAGCAAAACCAAGCACTGTCACACTGAAGGCTGCTAAGAAAGAACCACCAAGACTCGTGGTGATGAGTCAACCAAAAATAAGTCAACCTTCACTTGAGCGGGCTGCGTTCAAAAAGCCTGTTAAGTCAAACGTAGCAGTCACTCGCACTATAAGTCAGCCAGTTACAAGCAGTGAAAAAACGGCCCTAGTGACAAAAACAAAACGGTCAGTTCCAAAAACATTGCCATACACTCAAACAGTCAAAAAACAAGCGGCCGTAAAACGCGTTAAATCTCAATCAATGACCGATAGTGCAGCCATGTTAGCAGCGCAGTCCGTGCTAAAGATTAAAGAGAGGCAGCAAGCACCAATACCTGCAAAACAAAAACAAGCACAAGACAGTAATGCTAAATTACTTGAGAGAGTGGCGGTCAAGTTTATCCAGCAAGATCTGGACAAGCTACTCCCTAATTAAGTAAGGGTATTACTATTCGATACTAAGCGATTGAATATCAGCAACTCGGCGTTTTAACGTTGAGTTGCTTTACGTTCTTCCGCATTATTAGTGCAATAATAATGCGTAGGAGCAAGAGATGAGCAGACTCTTCAAAATGGTGGGAACACTGCCTTTTTTAATGGCGGTGTTTCTCAATACCCTTGTTGATCTTGGTCATAAGATTGTTATTCAAAATACCATCTTCAAAGTCTATGATGGCAATGAGCAGGTTTTTCTGACAGCCATTGTCAATGGTCTAATTCTCCTGCCCTTTATTCTGCTGTTTAGCACAGCGGGCTTCCTTGCTGATAAATACCCTAAAAGCTCAGTCATGCGGTTAGCGGCTTGGTTTGCTGTGGCGTTAACGATTGGTATTACAATGTGTTATGCCTTTGGGTGGTTTTGGGCTGCTTTTGCAATGACTTTTTTACTTGCTGTGCAGTCGGCCATCTATTCGCCTGCAAAGTACGGCTACATCAAAGCACTTTTTGGTAAACAGCACCTGGCTGAGGGTAATGGGCTAGTTCAAGCTATTTCTATTATTGGTATTCTCGCGGGAACGGTGCTGTTTTCAATTTTATTTGAACTGTGGTTCCCCAAAGTGGGAGCCAGTAAAAGTGACATTCTGAGCACATTAATTCCGGTTGGTTTCCTCTTAATTATCAGCAGCGTATTTGAGTTGGTGATGATGTACCGAATTCCTCAGCTTGATGAACCAAATGATGCCTATACGTTTGACTGGAAAGCGTACCGCACGGGAAAGATGGCGCTTAGTAATCTCAAACCTGTGTTAAATAATCAGGTTATTTACTTGTCAATTATTGGCTTAACTGTCTTTTGGTCTATTGCACAAGTTTTGCTAGCAGCCTTTCCTGCCTTTGTTAAAAACCAAACCGGTGAAACCAATACTATTATCATACAGGCAATTTTAGGGGCATCAGGGATTGGTATTGCACTGGGCTCATTAATTGCTGCCAAATCTTCTAAAAATTATATTGAAACGGGTCTGGTACCCATTGGCGCAGCAGGCGTTGCAATTGGTCTATTGGTGTTACCCATGTTATCTAATCAGTGGCTAATGGGATTGGATTTTCTTTTTATTGGGATGATGGGTGGGCTATTTATTGTACCTTTGAATTCGCTCATTCAATACCATGCTAGCGAAAAGGCACTGGGGCGTGTGTTAGCAGCTAATAACCTGATACAAAATATTGGTATGCTGTTGTTCTTAGTTGTTACCGTTGTATTTGCCGTGATGGGGTTAAGTAGCGCAAGTTTATTGCTGCTTATTGCAGTTGTCGCAGTGCTTGGGTTTGCTTACACCGTTTACCATTTGCCACAAAGTTTGGTGAAGTTTGTCTTAAGCTATCTGATGGGGCTCAAATATAAGGTTAATGTTGCGGGTATGAAAAACATTCCGGCAACAGGTGGCGTGCTTTTATTAGGGAATCATATTAGTTGGATTGATTGGGCGGTTGTGCAGTTGGCTTCGCCTCGGCGTGTGCGTTTTGTGATGCTAAAAAGCATTTATGAACGCTGGTATTTGAGCTGGTTTTTTAAATTATTTGGATCAATCCCTATTGAAGCGGGCCCTAGTAGTCAAAAAGCGTTGGAACAAGTGGCAGAGCTACTCAATGACGGTGCGGTCGTTTGCCTGTTTCCAGAAGGTACGATTAGTCGTAATGGGCACCTTGGCCATTTTAAACATGGATACCGTAAAGCAGCTAAGCTGGCTAATGATGATGTAGTCATTGTGCCATTTTATTTGCAAGGGCTGTGGGGTAGTCAGTTCTCCCGTTCCTCAGACAAGCTTAAGTCAGCAACCAACAATACTCAGCGCCGCCAACTGCTAGTGAGCTTTGGTAGTCGTTTGCCAATTGAAACTGAAACTGAAGTATTGAAGCGTCGCATTTTTGACCTATCAATCACGGCCTGGGAGAGTTATAAGCAGTCACTGCCCACATTAGCTGAGGCATGGATAGAAAGTGCCAAGCGAGTAGGGTCGGATATGGCAATTGCCGACACTGCTGCAAGGCCGCTGTCAGCAACTGATGCTTTGGTAAGCAGTATTCAATTCTCTCGTCACATAAACCGCACCAGTACAGCGCAAAATATCGGTATATTGCTGCCAACAAGCCGTGCTGCGGTACTGGCTAATCTGGCGGGGCTGCTAAGTGGTAAAACACTGGTCAATCTGCATCCTCAAAATAACGCGGCGGCTTTAAATGAAATGATCAAAACTGCTGAGGTTGAAGTGGTTTATACCTCAGCTGCATTGCTTAAGACCCTGCTAGGGGATGATGTTGATCTTGTCGAATCGTTAAGTGGCGTGGCTATTGTCGATATTGATTATTTGACCAACAACGTGAAGACACCAATGGCAGTGGCTACTTGGCTTATTATTAAGTGCTTGCCTGTGTGGTTGCTTAAAAAAATCTATAACAAACAGCATGATGCGAAGTCGGCTGCTGCGATTGTATTTACAGAGGGTGAGCAACCGAAAGCAGTGGTACT
>JBMZDT010000265.1:0-4005 GCA_049614505.1 Leucothrix sp. | reverse complement strand
AGAATGGTTTTAGACCAAACGTAGGCATTATCCTCTCCAACAGTGACGGCAAAGTGTTCTGGGGAAAGCGGATCGGCCAACGATCTTGGCAATTTCCTCAAGGTGGTATTAATGAAGGTGAGACCCCTTTGGAAGCAATGTATCGCGAGCTTCATGAAGAAATAGGGCTGACCGAAGAACACGTTGACGTTATGGGCTATACGGCAAACTGGTTAAAGTACCGTCTACCCAAACACCTGATTCGCCGGCGCTCAAAACCGCTGTGCATTGGTCAAAAGCAAGTGTGGTATTTATTGCGGCTGACGTCAGATGATTCCTGTGTCAACTTACGGGCAACGGATGTGCCTGAGTTTGATGGTTGGCGTTGGGTGCATCACCACCGACCAATTAGAGAGGTAGTGTACTTTAAACGTACAGTTTATGAGAAAGCGCTGGATGAGCTTAGCCCATTGCTGTTAAACGTGGAAACCTGATGTGGTATTGTCAGATCTGAAAAGGTCTGACAATCACCATAACAATAATCACAATTAGGGCGATGGCAGGGGCTTCATTAAACCAGCGGTACCACACATGACTACGTTGGTTACGACCTTCACGAAACTGGATCATGATTTTATAACACCAGATGTGATACACGAACAACGCAATAATAAATATAAATTTTACCCCAAACCAAACACTTGAAAGCAAATAATCCCAGTTCATGCCAACGAGCGCTAGGCCAAACAGTACAGTTAAGCTAGCACCAATGGTCATAATGCCAAATAATCGTCTTTCCATGACGTTAAAAAGCTCAAAACTGTGCGTGTTTTCTTCCATTGCGTGGTAAATAAATAATCGAGGCAGGTAAAATAGCCCTGCGAACCAGGTGACCATGAAAATGACATGGAATGCTTTAAGCCATAAATACATGATATTAACCTTTCATTGCATAAGATAAGAAAACCCCGATATTATACGGCCCAATAATCAACGGTTGCGAATTAATATGAAGAAAATCGGCATTGTGGGAGCGACGGGTTACACTGGCGTCGTCAAAACATGAATTTGATGTTAGGCCTTGATGAAATGGAAGGACTGCGTCATCCTGCTATGTTGCCATAAGCAAGCATTGGGGATGATCACTTTTATGGCGTGTTGTAATAAAGTTTAATAAAATGCAGAGTAAACAGGTTGTAGTTTATCTGGGCTAGAGAGAATGGGGTGAGTTATTATGTTTAAGAAAAAGAATAAAAAGCCAGCGGCGGCTAATACGCAAAGTCGGCCAAAAGTTGATGCGATGTTAAATCGGCGGTTAAAAATTGCGGGTGATGTGCATTTTTCTGGGATTTTGCATGTCGAATGTACAATTGAGGGTGATCTTATTTCAGATGATGACAGTAGTACCTTGATTTTAAGTGATGCCGGACACATTAAAGGCAGTGTAAAAGCGTCTAATGTGATGGTGAATGGCCGAATCGATGGAAACGTCTTAGCGGCCAATAAAGTAGAGCTTTATGAAAAATCACGGATCAATGGTGATTTGCATTATAATCTGTTGGAAATGGCGGTGGGTGCGGGTGTTAACGGAAAGTTAGTGCACCATGAGTTGTCAGAACAAATTAACATGTCTGTGGACAGTGCTGACCTCGGGTTGTCTGTACCTCAGGCTAAATTTTCAGTTTAGTAAGCTGCCTCAAGGTCTGAGGCAGTGGATAGTTGTCATCGGTTAGATGCCAATAGGGATTAGGAGTAAAAGTATGTCAGTACAAACCATGTCGGCAGAGGAAATGTCTCCGCTCAATTTTACAGATGCAGCGGCGGCCAAGGTAAAGACCTTGATTGAAGAAGAAAATAATGAAGCATTAAAGCTCCGGGTGTTTGTATCAGGCGGTGGCTGCTCAGGTTTTCAATACGGTTTTACGTTTGATGAAAATATTAATGATGGTGATACTTCCGTTGAAAATAGCGGCGTAACGTTGTTAATTGATCCGATGAGTTTTCAGTATTTAGTCGGTGCAGACATCGACTATACGGAGGGTTTAGAAGGTGCTCAATTTGTGATTCGTAATCCAAATGCAACCACCACGTGCGGTTGCGGGTCTTCGTTTAACGTTTAATAATTCGTATCGATTCACTTAAAACCCTGCCATTTGGCGGGGTTTTTTATTGTTAGGCATAAGCTGAATGACTCAATCCATTTACCAAGTTGCTCATCAATGTTTGATGGAGTGTAACCCCTCTAAGAAAGTATCACTAACCCAGTCGTTTTATCAATCTGTCGTAGATTGTGCAACCTTAGAAAGAGATGACGATGAGTGTGTAACAGCGATACCTGTGCCAGGTCGGCCAGCAAAGCCAATGTTAGTAGATCCAAAGGCGGTTAAGCATCGCAAGCTCACAACGGCTGATGGCCGAGCGGGCTTAGTTCATGCAGTTGCCCATATTGAGTTTAATGCGATTAACCTAGCGTTAGATGCAATCTATCGTTTTCGGGGTATGCCAGATCAATATTACCGTGACTGGCTGCTGGTAGCTGCTGAAGAATCCAAACATTTTGGCCTTCTGAGGGAGCGATTAGCGGTCTTGGGTTACCAATACGGCGATTTACCTGCACACAATGGTTTGTGGGAAATGGCGATTAAAACAGATCATGATGTCCTTATTCGTATGGCACTTGTGCCTCGCGTGCTTGAAGCGAGAGGGCTGGATGTAACGCCAGGTATGATAAAACGGCTTGAGCAGGTAGGGGATATTGAAACGATTGATATTCTTAACATTATTTTGCAAGAAGAGATTGGTCATGTAGCGATTGGTTCTCATTGGTTTGAATACTGTTGTAAAGACAAAGACATTGAGCCAAAGTCGACTTTTCGCGCTTTGCTAAATCAATATATGGGAGGAGGCTTACGAGGGCCGTTACACACTGAAGCTAGGCTTCAAGCGGGCTTTACTAAAGCCGAACTGGAGCAATTAGTTACATTAACGTAATTATTTTAACCCTACTAATTTTTAATAATTACATTAACATCTTGCGCTATACTGCGCAGCGGATACATCACCAGAATATAAAAATAAGATGTTGGAACGGAGTGGAACTCTAGGCAATACTAGTTTTTATAAGAGAGTTGTATCATTGAGTATTAAAAAACAAACGAAGGGATTGGCGGCGAGTATTATGGCTTGCTTGTTGATCATAAGTAGTCAGCAGTCACAAGCAGCAGTGACTGATGAAAATTCATTGGAAAACCGTCTTAAAGCGTTCAATGCGAGTGAGCCAATTGCAAAAAAAGTAACGGTTAAAAGAAAAGTAGTGAAGAAGCGTATCGTTAAGAAACGAGCTAAACGCAAAGTTGCTAAGCGGCGCCGTAATAAGCGTGCTTGCTATCAGTCTTCAACCAGAATGTTGCGCGATAGGGCGGATTCCTTCCAGCCGTCTATTCGTAATTCAAGTCGTCGTTATGGCGTGAGTGAGGCATTAATTATTTCGGTTATTACCGCTGAAAGTTGCTTCTTCCAACATGCTAAGTCACCTAAAAATGCGCGTGGTTTGATGCAGCTTATTCCTGCGACTGCGAAGCGATTTGGTGTTAAAAATGCGTATGTAGCCTCGCAAAATATCAAAGGCGGCACACGATATCTCAAGTTTTTACTAGAGCGTTTCTCGGGTAATTTGCACCTGGCTGTTGCTGCATATAATGCAGGCGAGGGTGCTGTGGATCGTTATTCTGGAATACCGCCATACCGTGAAACTAAAGAATATGTGCGCCGGGTAATGTCGGTCTATCGTCGTTTGCAAGGTTCAGAGAAACCGAAGCTTGCCGAACGTAGTCGTAGTGCTAGCCGTAATGTCGTGGCAAATCGGGTAAGAACTAACGCCTACGAGCCACGTGTTACATTTGCAAAAAGTAGCTCGGGTAAAGGCTACTTCATTAAGCCAGACAATCGATGGAAGCAGAAGCGTCGTGTTTCAGGGTTATACAAGGTAACGAACCATAAACGTACCGTTTGTCGGGACGTTTCTTC
>JBMZDT010000264.1:0-4038 GCA_049614505.1 Leucothrix sp. | reverse complement strand
CTCTATTCGTGCAGGCATTTTATTGTGCAGTATGCTGGTATTAATGGCCTGCGGCACTGTCGCAAACTCCAATTCATATAAAGCTCGAATCACACCTGAAAAATTTACAGGCAATCGGCATATGAATATCCGGCTACTGGGTAGCTTAGCCATTAGCACAGCACCTGTAGACAGTTTGCCAGTGGTTGAATTGTCCGATTTAGCTTGGGATGCAGACACCAATACGCTGTATGCCATTTCTGACAACGGTTACCTCTATACCATCGATTTAAAACGTCGCAATAATAAATTGGCGCAGGCCAAGTTTCTTAAAGCAACCCGCCTTAAAGGCGCGAATAAAAAGCCCCTCAAGCGTGCTTTCAGCGATTCAGAAGGTCTTGATATCATCAACGCAAATAACAATAACCCGAATGATGCTGAACTTGTGATCTCATTTGAAGGCAATAGCCGAGCTGATCGCTACAATACCTCAGGCCACTACCTTGGCACGATTGCATTACCTAAACGTTTACAGAATCGTCGCAAATTCCGCCATGGCAATAAAATGCTAGAGAGTATTGTGCTGCACCCACAATATGGCGCACTAGTAGCCGCCGAACTTCCTCTTAAAGCGAGCCCCAAGAAAACCCAAAGCATCTACTCACAAAATGGCAAAACATGGCACTTCCCGCGCCTAGATGCGCCTGAAAGCTCTGTAACGGCACTGGAAGTCCTTGATAATGGAGATGTGCTCGTTTTGGAACGCGCCTGGTCAGGCTTCTTCAACCCTTTAGTGATTAGCCTACGCCAAGTACAGCTCAATCGATGCAATGCAAAGAATCATTGCCAGGTACGCGACCTTGCTATTTTTAACAGTGCATCCGGTTGGAATGTTGATAATTTTGAAGGGCTAACCCATTTGGAAGGTAATCGCTACCTCATGGTATCCGACGATAATAAAAGCCCACTACAGCAGACACTACTGGTTATGTTTGAGGTGTTGCCCTAGCCACCGCCCACACGCTAACTTTAGCCACCCCAGCCTCTTTAAGTAAGCGGGCTAATTCATTAGTTGTTGAACCCGTTGTGACGACATCATCAACGATCGCCACATGCCTAGGTAGCGTTGTTATTTGCGACTTTATAGCAAACGCACCATTGAGGTTTGAAGCCCTAGCCTCACCCTTAACCAAGGTTTGCGCCATGGTATGTTTAACCCGTAATACCGATTTCAATAAGGGGATATTGCCTAGGGCTTTCAATTCATGTGCCAACTCTAAAGCTTGATTAAACCCACGTTTACGTAAACGCGCCTTGTGCAACGGCACAGGCAAAATCGCATCCACTTCAGCCGTACCTAATTGGGCAATATGCTGGGCCAGTAAAACACCTAACACTTTTGCATAGCTCAGTTGGTGACCAAATTTCAAACGTTTAACTAAATAATCTACTGGGGTAGCATAGTGAAGTGCACAAATCGCTGCATCAAAAACAGGGGGATTAATTTTGCACTGCAAACATTCGTCGGTATGCTGATTTTCTAATGGCAAAGCACAACGTTTGCAACAGTGCAGAAGCCACGGTAAATCCTGCTGGCAGGGTGTGCAAAGCGAGAGCAAGTTATCACTCACCGCTTCGCACAAAACACAGCTCGGCTTAAACCATTGCTGCTTGATGTCCCTTAAGCGTTTCAACTAAAAGCTGATCTGGTAAACCGCCATATGCACTGCAATGCTCGCGATATAGCCCAGAGCAACAGCCCAAGCCCATTTCAGGTGTGACATAAAGGTGTAAATTCCTCTAGCCTGCCCCATGAGTGCAACACCTGCAGCAGAGCCTACAGACAGCATAGAGCCACCGACACCAGCGGTCAGCGTCACCAATAACCACTGACCCTGCGACAGCTCTGGATTCATACTCAGCACCGCAAACATGACTGGAATGTTATCAACAATCGCCGACATAATGCCCACTAGGATATTGGCCGTGGTTGGGCCTAACACACCATAAAGCACACCAGACACCTCAGCTAGATAACCCAAAGCACCCAAGCCACCAACGCATAAGATAACGCCGTAGAAAAACATCAGCGTATCCCACTCCGCACGTTGTAGTTGATTATAAATATCAAAGCGCCCGATACGGTTATCATCAACTGCTGACTTATCACTATTTTTTAAGTGATGACCATAGAGCTGCAAGAAGCCTAGACCCGTCATCATGCCCAGCATAGGCGGTAGATGGAATGTATTGTGGAACATCACAGCCATAAAGACAGTGAAAACAAATAAACCCACAATCACAAACGCCCCATACTTAAGGCGCGTTTTCTCTTTTTTAGGCTCTGGTTTTGCATTGGCAATGAAGAATGACAGAATCACCGCAGGGACAATCCAGTTAACAATCGCTGCGGGCAAAATCCCCAAGAAACCACCGAAACTTACCTTGCCTGCCTGCCAAACCATTAGGGTTGTGATATCACCGAAGGGGCTAAACGCACCACCTGCATTCGCCGCCACTACGATATTAACGCAGGCCAATACCACAAAGCGCTTGGTAGATTCATTCTCCAAGATATGCTGCTTACCACCCGATACGGAAATAACCACAGCGGCCATCAATAGTGCAGTGGTCAAGTTATCGGCAAGGGGAGAAATAATGAAAGCCAATACACCGGTAATCCAATAAATACCTTTTAAGGTAAATCCTTTAGAAATCAACCAGCCCCGCAGCGCATCAAATACACCTCGCTCTTCCATCGTATTGATATACGTCATTGCAACGAGTAAAAACAGCAACAGGTAAGCGAATTCCAGCATATTGTGTGCCAAAAATTGGTTGGTTAATTCACTGTAGCCTGCCCCCTGATAAGCCACAGCAACAATCACCCAAATGAAACCCGCAGCAACGATCACGGGCTTTGACTTTCTCAAGTGAATCACATCTTCCAAGATAACCAAGGTGTAAGCGATAATAAAGATTACAACGGCCACCCAACTAAGTGGCAGTGCCGTTAAATTAGGGGGAGCCGGTAAAGCAGTCCCTGACGCCATCGCAGGCGACATTAAAGCCAGTAAAATACTTAAAAACAGTGCTATTTTTGGTGTGCTGATCACGATAGAGTCTCATTTTGGGTTATGCTTAACCCATCTCATAAAAAAATGCCGCGGATTGTAACACGCAAGCGCAAGCGGCTTTCAGGAAAATTCCCAATGGATAAATTAAGCCACTTTAATCAGCAAGGCGATGCACACATGGTGGATGTCGGCGCTAAGTCTATTACTCATCGTACCGCCATTAGCTCAGGACGTATTGAAATGAAAGCTGGGACGCTCCAGCACATCCTTTCTGGAAATAACAAAAAAGGCGACGTGCTAGGCGTTGCGCGTATTGCTGGCATTATGGGGGCCAAAAAAACAGCGGATCTTGTTCCTTTATGCCATCCCTTAGCACTGACAAAAATTGAAATTGATTTGACCACCCAAGAAAACCCACCTGCCGTACTCTGTGAAGCGACAGTCGAAACGCGGGGACAAACAGGCGTTGAAATGGAAGCGCTCAACGCCGTGCAAATTACTCTGCTAACAATTTATGATATGTGTAAGGCCATCGATAAGGGCATGCGGATTGAAAACGTCAAACTAATGGAAAAGCGTGGGGGGAAGTCAGGTGAATGGCGCACTGAAGATTAAGCTGCGTCACTAACAATAGCGCACTAAAAAGCCGCTCTCATGCGGCTTTTTAAATATGACATACAAGGTCTGTTACTTATCGGGCAGGGTAATATTTAACTCCAGCATATCGAAGTCATCTCCCTTTTCCACCTGAAAATTTACATCATTATCACTAACAGACACATACTTTCTAATTACGCCAATAATTTCTTCACGTAACTTAGGTAAGTAGTCTGGGCCATTGTGATTACCAGCACCCATCGCATGTTCATGTGCAATCAGAATCTGCAGCCGCTCCTTAGCTGCCTTGGCCGTATTTTTCTTCCGATTCTGACGGAATAAATCAAATAATCCCATGTCGACTCCTTAACTGAACAGTTTCTTG
>JBMZDT010000263.1:0-4041 GCA_049614505.1 Leucothrix sp. | reverse complement strand
AAAGCAGTATTTAGTTTGGTGACTATTTTTTTTGCCAGAATATAAAGCAATTTATCTGTTTTTCCATCAACTACTGGAATCTATTAGTTTTTTTGATATTCTACTTTAGGCTCAATAGCTCTGATTGTTTTTCACACACACTTAAAAAAGCTTATTCGTACCATAAACATCTCCCAATAAATTCGAAAAAACGGGCACCACTGGAACCATTGAAATTGCCTGTTTAGCCCTTCCAAGAAAGCGGCTTCTCCCCTACACTCGGAGGCATCAAATCCCTTGGTTTTTCATCAATTATGAATGCTAATATGACACCTGCTGAGCTGCGCAAGCGAATTCGAAGTGGCGAACACACAGGCAATACTTCTGGGTTCTGCCCCGGTTTTGTACAATGTAATATGGTAATTTTGCCAAAGGACTGGGCGAATGAGTTCCTGCAGTTTTGTCAAAAAAACCCCAAGCCCTGCCCGGTACTGGGTATGTCCGAAGCGGGCAGCTGGGAAATTCCTGAATTAGCCGCGGGGCTTGACGTTCGTAGTGACCTTCCGAGTTACAAAGTTTTTGAAAACGGCGAAGTGGTGAATGAGGTCAACGACGTCAAGGAATATTGGCAGGATGACCTAGTCACCTTCATGCTTGGCTGCTCATTCTCTTTTGAAGAACCACTAATTGCTGATGGGTTAGAAGTACGTAATGTGACAGAAGCATGCAATGTCCCCATGTACCGTACTAACATTCCCTGTCGCAGCACGGGCCAATTTAATGGAACGATGGTCGTGAGCATGCGCCCATTCTTAGCCGCAGATGCTATTCGTGCAACACAGATTTGTACACGGTTTCCATCCGTTCATGGCGCTCCTGTGCATTTGGGTGATCCATCATTAATTGGGATCAAAGACATCAACCAGCCTGAGTTTGGTGACCCAGTTACCATTCATGAAAACGAATTACCTGTATTCTGGGCCTGTGGCGTCACACCACAGGTGGCACTTGAGCAAGCGAAACCCCCTTTCTGCATCACGCATAGCCCAGGTTGTATGCTCGTTACCGATCTAAAAAACAGTCAACTAGCTATTATGTAGTTTTGGCACACGAGGAAGTTTCATGGCACTAACACTAAATTGTGACCTAGGCGAAAGCTATGGGTCGTGGAAAATGGGAATGGATGAGGCGGTAATGCCGCATATTCATCAGGCTAATATTGCCTGTGGCTTCCATGCTGGCGACGCCATCATCATGCGCAAAACGCTACAGCTGGCAAAGGCAAATGGTGTAAGTGTTGGAGCGCACCCCGCTTATCCTGATTTACAAGGCTTTGGCCGACGCTCCATGAATTGCAGTCACGACGAGATTGTTGCCTATGTGCAATATCAAATCGGTGCGATTGAAGGTATGGCGAATAATATGGGCATGCCGCTGGACTATGTGAAGCCGCATGGTGCTTTATACAACGACATGATGGCTAAAGACGCTGTACGTGCAGCCGTTATGCAAGCGGTTGCTGAGCATCACTCCAAACCTGTATTGATGTTGCAAGCCGTCCCTGAGAATGAGCTACACCAAAAAGAAGCTGAGGAATTAGGACTATCACTGCATTTCGAAGCATTTGCTGATCGTTGTTACGATGATGATGGGAAATTACTGTCACGCACCAAACCCGGTGCCGTCCATACCCGCGAGAAAATGATGACACAAGTGCAGCAACTTTGTGATGAGGGCACAGTCACCACTGTCTCTGGCCACACACTACCGCTGCTTGCGAGCACCCTTTGCGTACATGGCGACAATGAAGCGGGTGTACAGGCTATTGCCGACATTCGGGCGCTGATCGATGCAAGTTAATTAAGACATCAGGCAATGAGTACACCATTAAAAATAGAAGTTGCAGGCGAGAATTCACTAGTATTGTATTTTGGTGACACTACCGCGCCTGAGATCTCCGCACGCGTTCAACAAGCATCCCAAAAGCTCACAGCAGCCTTGGGCGATCTAATTATTGATCAAGTGACTTCCTACGCTTCATTGTTGCTCATATTCGACCCATTGCGAGCCGACCAATTGGATATCCGACGTGTCATCAAGCAAACATTGCTTGCTGGGACTGACACCACTGCAGAGACTTCTGGTACGCAGACTTGTCTAGAATTACCGGTGTACTACAGCGAAGAGTCTGGCCCAGAGCTACAGCTAATCAGTCAAAATTCTGGCTTAAGTGTTGAGGAAGTCATCGCGCTACATCAAAGTCTGACTTACCGCGTTTATGCCATTGGTTTCGCACCAGGCTTTGCGTTTTTAGGGCAAGTAGATGAACGCATTGCAATGCCACGCTTAAGCACACCACGCCTGAAGGTGCCACGTGGCGCTGTAGGCATAGCAGACCGCCAAACTGCAATCTACCCCGATGTATCCCCTGGCGGCTGGAACCTAATTGGGCTGTGCCCAACCCGCATGTTCAACCCAGACGCCACCCCCACAATGCCTGTCAGCGTTGGTGACGAAGTCCGTTTTAAAGCCATTAGCAAAGATGAATTCCATGCACTTGGTGGCGAGATAGGAGATTTCCAGTGAGTATCGCTCAAACAGGATTTACTGTCGCGCAGCCTGGCATCTTATCGCTAATGCAAGATGCCGGACGCTTCGGTCAACATGCAATTGGCTTAACTAATGGCGGCCCTTTGGATCGATTGTCATTTAACTGGGCTAACCGCCTGTGTGGAAATGATGACAATGCCTGTGTCATTGAGGTGAGCTTTGGCGGTTTAAACCTGCAAGCCGATATTGACACACAGATTGCTGTCACGGGTGGTGATGCGCCGCTAACGATTAATGGAAAAAATGCGGCACTTTGGCAAACTCACTCCATTAAAGCAGGTGACAAAATTGCTTTTGGTTTTTCTCAAGCGGCCTCACGCCATTACTTAGCAGTAAAAGGTGGTTTTCACCTTACTGAGATGTTCGGAAGCTGCTCAACCGTTGTTAGGGAAAAGTTAGGTGGTCTAAATGGAGCAGCACTACAAGCAGGTGATCTACTCCCTTGCGCAAGCTCTGAAACAGCTCAGCCGTTGCAACTTGCTGAAGCTGACCGCCCAAATTACAGTGGAGCGATTACACTACGCGTTGTATTAGGCTATCAACAAGCAGCTTTTAGCAATATACAAAAAGCGCGCTTCTTTAACAGCCAGTTCGAGCTGAGTGATAAATGTGACCGTATGGGGTTTCGCCTCACTGGCCCTGAAATCCAGTCGGGCATTAGCGGCATGCTCTCTGAAGGCATTTGCTACGGCGCTATCCAAATACCCGCTGACGGCCAGCCCATCGTGCTACTTAATGACCGACAAACGATTGGTGGCTACCCAAAAATTGGGGCGGTGTTATCACTGGACATACCCAAATTAACGCAACGCATGCCAGGTACTGTCATTCACTTTGAAGCTATATCAATCGATGAAGCACAGCGCTTAATTCATCTCGCCCACTACCGTGATCAACATACGACACTAGTCCCCGTTCACTAAAACAAGCTAGTACCTGTCAGCCCACGACATCAGGAGCCATCATGAGCCAACCAACCAAGATCAACCAATCCGTGAAAGCGCTTACCCAACAAATTGAAGATCTAATGGTCGCTCGTGATTTAAGAGGCATGAAACACCTGCAAAAAGCACTGACACCTGGCTACTACCAACGTGCGGCGGAAATACTATTTGACTGCAAAAGTACCATCCTAATTGGAACAGGCTTCCCTGTTGATGACACGTTTGAAACCGATGGCCCAGTTGGTGCAATTGCTCTATACGACACACTGAAACACTTAGGAGCAAACCCCATTATTGTTTGCGGTGACCCATTGGCTCGCGTGATTGGCGATGATTACCAAGTTCACCAAATTAGTGTTGGTAACTTAAGCGTTGGCAGGCAAGAGGCGATTGATGGCCTTAAAAAGCTGAATCCAGGCGTTGTCTTATCTATCGAGCGGCCAGGATTATCCGCTGGAGGATTTTATGCCAATATGCGAGGCGAAGACATTAGCACCCGTTGCGCTTG
>JBMZDT010000262.1:0-4046 GCA_049614505.1 Leucothrix sp. | reverse complement strand
CTCGATAGTGGCATCAGAGAGTATCACATGCACATTGGTGCCACTTAAACCAAAACTACTAACGCCTGCAATTTGTTCCTCTATCGGCCACTCTGTGTTTTCAGATACAACCTGAAAAGGAAGGTTCTCCCAAGCAACTTTGGGGTTAGCTTCATCAAACAGTGCTTGTTTAGGCAAACAATTTGCCTGCATAGCTAACACTACTTTGATGAGCCCAGCAATGCCGGCAGCGGGTTCGCAGTGGCCAATATTACTTTTGACTGACCCCAAATATAATGGCTGATCTACGCTGCGTAGAGGATCATCCGCAAACACCCTACCCGCAGCCAATAACTCAATCGGGTCACCCAACATAGTGCCCGTACCAAACGCTTCCAGATACCTTATTTGGTTAGGCTGTAAACCTGAATTTGCCAGAGCAGTGCGAATTAATGCTTCTTGAGCGACAGCATTGGGCATTGTCAAACCGCCCGATGGGCCATCATTGTTTACCGCACTGCCCCGAATCACAGCTAAAACATTGTCGCCCGCTTTTTGGGCATCGGCCAAGCGCTTTAGAATAACAACCCCACAGCCTTCAGCTCGGGCAAAGCCATTGGCTTTAGCATCAAACGTTTTACAGCGACCATCAGGGCTTAAAGACTTTGAGCGGGTCAGAAAGATATAGTTATTCGGGTTTAATATCAGGTGGGTGCCACCTACAATGGCCAACTCTGTCTCACCAGAACGTAACGATTGACAGGCATCATGAATGGCCACCAACGAACTAGAGCAGGCTGTATCAATCGATTTAGCGGGGCCGTTCAATCCTAAAATATAGGCTAGTCGTCCTGAAACAAATGCCTGACCATTACCAGTACCTGCGTAAATATCGACTTTAGATGAATCAGCAAAGGCTTGCTCGGCATAATCAATTTCAGATACCCCAATAAACACACCGCTTTGAGTATTTTTAAGCGATGCAGGCGGAATGTTTGCGTGCTCTAGAGCTTCCCAGGAAACCTCAAGAATCAACCGTTGCTGAGGGTCCATTGATTTAGCAGCCCGAGGCGGTATGCCAAAGAAAGCGGGATCAAATTGATCCACTTGATCTAAAAAACCACCATAACGCGTACAGATTTTTCCTAGCTTTTCGGGGTCTTCATCATAATACTCATCAATATCAAAACGGCTCGCCGGTATCTCCGTCACAGCGTCTCCGGCCCGGGCTAGTAGCTCCCAAAATTCGGCGCTATTGTTGGACTGCGGAAAGCGACAGGACATCCCAACAATGGCAATCGCTTCAGGCTGTGGCTTTGTCATCTCGACTCCTGACCTAAACGCTACAATTTACTATCAATGAAATCAGTAATGGCGGCGGCTGAACTAAAGTTTTCAGGCACAATATCACCATCCCCAAAAACCACTTGGTAGGTTGTATCGATGTGCGTTACCAAGGTCATAATAGCCAAGGAGTCCATCGCGCCATCGTCAATCAGGTTGTAATCCTCGTCATACCCTTCAGGTGGCGCTCCCTGAAATAGTTGAGTGATGACGTAGTCTTGTATTTCTTGACAGATATCCATTATTTGCCTTGCTTATGCGTTGAGGTGTGGCGGATGAGTTTCCCACTGGCGGTATAATTCAATTGGTCCACGGGAATAAAACGTTTAGGAACTTTGTACTGTGCGAGTGAAGCGGAACAAAAAGCGGCCAAAACGTCTGTGGCAGGTGGATTTAGTGGGTCGTTAAATACAATATTCGCAACGGACAGCTCGCCTAAGTGCAGGTCTTTTTCAGGTGCCACCCACGCCGCTTTAACATTGGGGTGCTGCTCGAGAACACGCTCGACCTCTTGCGGGAAAAACTTCATTCCTCCGACACTAATCACTTCTTTACTGCGCCCCACAATAAACAAGAAACCTTCATTATCTATTCTGCCCAGATCGCCCGTTTTGAACCAACCACCCTGCTCTTGTAATAATGTTTCGCGGGACTTCCATGGCGAGTAGTAAGCATCAATAATGCCTTTGCCCTTAACCATTATTTCGCCGGCCTGATCGTTGGGATCGCCTAGTGAGACGTCATAAGCAGGCAACGGAATACCAACGGAACCCTGCTTCTCAATAGATTGGCTAGCGTTAATTGCAGGCAAGCCAATTTCAATAATGCCATAAGTTTCATTTAGCACGCGCCCAAAACGTTGATGGAATTTTTCGGCAACTTGCGGATTAAGCGCCGTGGTAGTGACCACCGTAAAGCGCAAAGTATCTGGCAACCTTTGCCCCGTATTATCGTTATTCATCAAGTTATAGTGTGTTGGGGCACCATAGGTTAATGTTACGAAGTGGCGGTTTGCCGCTTTAAGCAGGGTCACCCCAAAATTGTTCTGAGGTAGTATAATCGTCGCGCCAAAGGTTAGATAAGCAACGATCGAAACCGCAAAATGATAGGCCATCGACAACAGCCACAACACCTTATCCTCAGGCCCAATGTTTAATACTTCATTGGCAGCATGAATGCGCTCGTAGATCGTTTCATGAGACAGCACGACCCCTTTAGCCGAGCCTGTTGTACCTGAAGTGAACCGAATAAATGCCGCATTGACAGCCGCTAACTCTGCCGGCGCTTCACAATTTGAGGTGACAGTTAACATGACCGCCTGTTCTGGCAGTTCAATTTGCCCATCTTCAGGGCACACTAAATCAAATAACGGCTGGTGCTTTGCGGCAGTAATGATATTTTTGATATGGATATGCTTGAAGATTTCTTGTTTTTCTTCATTCGCCAATTCCACAGGAATCGGTGTCACACAAGCGCCGCACTCCCAAAGTGCATAAGTAAAAGCGATGTAATCCGCACCATTCGGGTAATGGAGACCAATATTATCCCCTGCACGCACACCCGCCATACCAAGTGCTTTGGCTAGCGACTTTACTTTGCTAGCAAACTCAGAATAGGTAAGCACGTTACCTTCTCGGGGGCCATTGATTAGAATATTGTCCGGTTGCTTGGCAGCGGTTTGGTAAAAACAGTTGGCTAAATTAAAGCTCATTGCAACGCTTCCTTTGATAAGTGCTTGCCTAGTGCATCCCCAAGCGCCCAGCAGGTTCCAACAACCCTTGCCGAAGCCTGTGCCCTTGGCTCTGCTGATAACGATTTGCCGCAAACCCAGAGATTCCTAAAGCCTTTAACGGCGAGCGTTCTCAGCGGTATGGAGTAACGATGCCCTTTGGGTAAGTACTCCAGTTGGATTCCCTTTTCTGAGTGCCAGTGCTCGATAGGCCATGCTGCTTGGCACGCACTATCATTAAAGGGGGTGGCATTTTTGACATCCGATTCTGTTAAACAGTAATCACCGCAGATCTGCCCTTTATCACGAATACCCAATGTACCAACAGTGGCCACTGTCACATCCGCCAGTTCAGGAATATTCCGCAAAAACGCAGACAGTTGAGTACTCACATCAGCAATGTCAACAGTATCCGCTTGACCCTCAGACAAATTAAACTTGCCGTATAGCTCGTCAGCCTGCACACCACTATCCAACCACAAAGTGCTGCAAATTTCAGGCAGCAATCCTTCCTTAGTCGCTTTGCGGATACGGTTTAAGACCGACACATTGAAAGGGAACTTAAAAACACCAGGCGTGACACCTCGCAGCTGAACAACCCAACCAGCCAAGGCACTTCCTGAGCTCACAAGCGACGGATCTAACCGCCTAACCAGTTCAGCACCACCCGTGGCATCAATGACGCTATGAGTCTCCAGCCTTAACTCATCATCACCCCGTGAAATAGAGACTTGCTTTACAGTGGAATGGTCACTAGTGGCAACGATTGGCTTCGTGATTGACGCCTGCGTAAGGACGCGGATATTATGAAATTCTGACAACCAGCCCTGAACAGCTGCTTGATAAACCTTAGGGTCAACATTGAGCACCCAAACCTTACCCATTTGACGTTTTTGCGTGAATGGAGATGCCGCTAGCAAACGCTGCTCAAGTTCAACAACTAAGCCTGAATTTAAATACTCTCCTGCATCGTCATAGAGCCCAGCAATGGTAT
>JBMZDT010000261.1:0-4060 GCA_049614505.1 Leucothrix sp. | reverse complement strand
AGCCAAAACGCGTATTGGCAAACACTGTTTTATTGGTTGTGCATCAATCATCCTGCCTAATGTAACCATTGGTGACCAAGTCATTGTCGCCGCAGGTAGCGTTGTCACAAAAGACGTGCCATCCAACAGCATTGTTGCTGGCAACCCAGCCAAAGTGATTAAAAGCGATATCCAAACCATTGAATATGGGATGTTAGCAGAATGAGTCAAGTTGATATCATACTCGTGTCCTACAACACGGCAGAATATACAGTTCGCGCCATTGAATCTGTTTTTGAACAAACGGAAACAACAGCGGTTAACCTAATTGTCGTGGATAATAATTCATCTGACAATTCGGTGGATCTCATTCGTGAACAATTCCCCACCGTTGAATTAATCCAAACAGGCGCTAACCTTGGCTTTGCTGGCGGTGTAAATGTTGGTGCCAAAGCTGGCCAAGGGGACTATATTCTCCTGCTTAACCCAGACACTGTTATTTTAGACGGCGCTATTGACAAGCTCGTGAATTTTGCTGGACAACATCCCAAGTCAGGGGTTTGGGGCGGTGTAACCCTCAACAATGATTTAAGCTTAAACCCTAACAATGCTCGGGCACGTATTAGTTTCAAAACATTATTATTTAGCGCAACAGGGTTAAGTAAAATATTCCGTGGCAGTTGCTTCTTTAATGATGACAACTACGGCTGCTGGGATCGCTTGTCAGAACGGGATGTGGATGTCATTACGGGTTGTTTCTTCCTGACTCCACGCACATTGTGGGAGTCACTAAAGGGTTTAGATGAAACATTCTTTATGTATGCTGAAGAAGCCGACTATTGTATTCGTGCCATTGACTTAGGGTATCAACCCAGAGTTACACCCGAGGCACGTATTATTCACCATGGTGGCGTGAGTGAAGCCAACTTATCCGGTAAAATGATTAAACTCCTCAAAGGCAAATCACACTTTATTAAAAAGCATGAACCAAACTGGAAGCAGCCGATTTACAAAGGCTTATTATTGACACACGTTTTTAATAAATACCTTTCTAGCGGGTTAGCCTCTTTATTAAAGCAAGATGCTAAGCGGGTTCATGAAGAATGGAAAACGATTTTTAAACAACGCCACGCATGGCTGGCAGGGTACTAACATGGCGACAGTAATAGTTCCTGCACATAATGAATCCGGTGTTATTGAGGCCTGCTTAGACAGCATCATTAAGCAGCCCGAAGTCGATCATATTATTGTGGCCTGTAATGGCTGCACAGACAATACCGCAGAGATTGTGCGCAATAAATATCCTGATATTCATTGCCTAGACATTAGTAAACCATCAAAAGTGAATGCCCTCAATGAAGCCGAAGCATTTGCTCGTGAACTTGGCTTAACTTTCCCGGTCTACTATATCGATGCTGATACGAGACTGAGTGAAAACTGTGTCTCAAGTGTCAATCAGTATTTGAAGAACAGCGATATTTTGTTGGCCGCCCCCACGCCCATCATTGATACTTCGCATTCTTCTTGGATCGTTAAAACTTACTATAAAGTCTGGGTAAATTTACCCTATATAAAAGAAGGAGTTATCGCTACCTGTAGTTACATCATTACCGAAGAAGGCCGAAGCCGCTTTGACCAGTTTCCTGATGTGATTAACGATGATGGTTTTATACGCTGCAATTTTTGGAATCGGGAAATCAGTAATGTGCCGGATGCGGAAATCTACATAAGAGCCCCCAAGGACCTTTACTCATTGATTAAAATCAAGACACGTGCACGCCTCGGTAACATGCAGTTATTAGCCTCAGGACAGTGTAAAGTGATAGAGAAAAAGCAATATGGTAGTGTAATGAAATCTAGGCTGTTTAGTCGAGACTGGTTTTCAACAATCATCTATATTGGCATTGCCAGCATCATTAGGATTCGGTCAAAAAAGCAGTTTAAACGGCTCAAAGACTACCGCTGGGAAAAAGATCTATCCTCCCGCAGTGCTTAAATAGTATACAATACGACAATTAAAGACGTACTTTTACTTATTATTGTGATTAAAAACATTGAACCATTCTTGGTGCTGGATACCCCCACTAGTAACCGAGACAAACCCAAAGAGGATGACAGTGGACGATAAAAGAATAAGCTCTGAAATAATCTACCGTCTCGTGGACATTTTCGTTATTTTAATGCCTCTCATGCTGGGTGCGCTGTATACCAATTTTTATAACGCACAAGGTTATTTGGTTGCTGGTTTGTCGGCAGTTGTTTTATTTGGTTTATACGGTCGATTCACTGAAATTTATACATCATGGGGTGGCCGCCCGATCCATGATGAAGCTGGCAGAATTGTTGTTTCATGGTTACTGACTTTCTTGTCCATGGTTTTTGTGGCCTTTATATCCAAAACCAGTGAGCAATTTTCACGTGTTGTATTATTGGCATGGCTACTAGCAACTCCTGTTGCGCTAATTTTAGCTCGCTTAGCCCTAAGGCAGTTCTTTTCTCACCTCAAGCGACTGGGTTTAAACAACCGCTCAGTAGCAATCGTGGGTATGACTGAAAATGGCCTGCGATTTGCACGCGAACTAGAAAACAATCCTGACTTTGGCTATCGCATTGCTGGCTTTTATGATGAAAGACAAAGTGAAAGTCCGGATAATTTTGGTGGCTATGCCAATTTAGGCACTTACGCTGAAATGATTAATTCAGCCAGACAAGGAGAGTGGGATCAAATCTATTTTGCTTTACCTGTTGAAGCTAAAAAACGCATGCACTCTTTATTGGATGAACTGTCTGATAGTGCAACACCAATCCGTTTGTTACCTGACTATTTCACAACTAACCTACTTCACAGTAAATTCATTGAGATTGCAGATACCCCTGTACTGTGTATCTACGATTCACCATTCTCATCGGATCATGCGTTGGTGAAACGTATTGAGGATTTACTCATTGGTGGCACGATTCTCGCGCTGATTTCACCAGTACTGTTGGGCATTAGCCTAGCCGTTAAATTGACTTCAAAAGGCCCAGTGATCTTTAAACAGACACGCTACGGCCTCAAAGGTGAGAAGATACTAGTGTGGAAATTTCGCACTATGACCGTGTGTGAAGATGGTGATAATGTCAGGCAAGCACAGAAAAATGATGATCGCTTTACACCCATTGGACGCTTTTTGCGACGTACCTCACTTGATGAGCTGCCGCAGTTTATTAATGTAATGCAGGGCAGAATGTCGATTGTTGGTCCCCGCCCACATGCGGTTGCACACAATGAACAGTATCGTTCACTCATTCCAGGCTATATGTTGCGCCATATGATCAAACCAGGCATCACAGGTTGGGCACAAATAAACGGCTGGCGTGGTGAGACCAATACAGTTTATAAAATGAAAAAGCGAGTCGAGTTTGACTTGGAATATATGCGTGAGTGGAGCTTGGCATTGGATTTGAAAATTATTTTTCTGACCATTACGCGATCCTTTATCGATAAAAACGCTTACTAATACCCCTACTGAAAAGAGCTGTCGATTTTGCAAATTAATCAAATTACATTCACGCGTTTTATCGCGGCCCTTTCGGTTGTCTTTTTTCATTATGGCAGCCATACACTGCCCAGTAGCTTGCCATGGCTCAAAGAAAGCATTACAGCTGGGCCCACAGCCGTTAATTACTTTTATGTTTTATCAGGCTTTATCATGGCGATAGCCTACTACCAAATAAAACCTGAAAAAGTATTGAGTAAAAAGAAGTACTGGATCGCACGATTTGCTCGCATTTACCCTGTGTACTTTATCGCGTTACTGCTAATGGCTGTTGCCAGCTACGCAAGCCTAGGTGACAAACCATTGGCATTACCGCTGCATATCACCATGCTTCAAGCTTGGCTGCCAGGCTACCCAATGACCCTCAACAACCCTGGTTGGTCACTCTCCGTCGAAGCCTTTTTCTATTTGTGCTTCCCGCTGCTTTTAGCGTTGATTTATCGATCTGGGTTGAAGTATCTAGCCATTGCTACTGTAGTTTGTTGGGTAATAACGCAATATATATTACTCACTAGCATTAATAGCGCTGACTATACGGTTAA
>JBMZDT010000260.1:0-4064 GCA_049614505.1 Leucothrix sp. | reverse complement strand
GTCAGTACCATCATTAAGAGCGTACAGTGACTTGGTAATTTCAAGGCTCTGGCGGTCTGAGCTATTTAATCGTCCTTGTAGGCCTTTTTTGATAACTTCAGCATGCCCACCATAAAAGAGGTTGCCAACTATCATAGAAAAAACAGCTAAGTCATTATGAATCCACTCTGTTTCTTCTGAGACTTTTCTCCGCTCTAGAACAGACATAGCCTTTTCAAAAAGCTGCTTATCCTTATTTGATACTGAAGCTAACAAAGCTATAACGACATCTTCTGTTTTACTCAGGCGAGAGGGAACATGAATATTCTTGTTTGGCTCAAACAGAAGTTTGATCAATGCACTAAAGGCCCTATCTTCTTGATAAGTCAGAAGTGCTTCCTGCAAACCTATAAGAACCATTTCTTTCGTTTCAATGATGAATTAATCATCCCTGGATTCCATCCATCCAAGCCATCTAGCCGATCAAGCCATTTAGCGATTTCATCGGCATAATAAATTGTTACTGGTAGATATGTCGGGTTGAAAGATTTCCAAGAAAGGTGTGTAAAATTCATAATCTGTTCAACAATATGGTGTAAATCTCTGAATGTTGATTTTTCATGTAACCTGACCAGAATAGGTCTACTGAAGCCGTGTTTTTTTATTTTCATTTCTTTGCTTCCACGAGCCTGTACCAACCACTCTGTATTAGAAAGCTTAACATTCACCCCTCTCAATGGAACAAAATTTCCTGGCTGACCAGAAAAGCCCTGCTGCTTATCGAACATGATAAATGGATGGCGGGTTGATACCGTCACAAAAGCATAGCGGATGTTATACATTGGAAACTTTTTTATAAGCTCAGCAACCACATCAGCTTCTATGTTTTTAATGGGCTTAAAGATATGAAAAATGATACGTACTGTGTCGCCATCTTCCCAAGGGTGTTCTTCTGATCTGGAAAGTGCATGAAGGGAAGCCTCTAACCCTTTAAGCAACTCTTCGAAATACTCTTCATACGGTACAGCCCTGTTAGTATTAGTCATTAAAAATCGACCATCATTAGAGAAAAAAGTCGTTAACCCAACAACTCTCCTGATACCTCCCCCCTTAAATTCAGTATCTCGTTTTTCTATGCTTCCTATACCAACAACCAATTCTCTATCAGCAATTCCCGCTAGCTCGCGAAACGCGGTCATAGCTTAGTCATGAAAAAAACTGTTCGTAAAGTTTTCTGGCATATTAGCGTTTTCCGCCGACTAAGTTCCCACGATGAAGTTACGCAAACACTTGTCTCACCCTGGCCTACTAAAAACAGTGACACGCCATTTTCAGCAGGTACCCGACCCGTCTGGCCCTGATGCAGGGATTCCATTGCGTGATTGTTTGTTGTCAGGGCTGGCGGTGTTTGGATTGAAATACCCTTCTCTGTTGCAGTTTGATCGTGATCGCATGGATGAAGTGACCGCTCACAATTTGCGCGCGCTTTACGGTATTTGCCAGGCTCCCTGCGACACCTATCTACGGGAACGTCTGGATGAAATAGATCCGGTGTTGCTGCGTCCGGTGTTCAAACAATTATTTGCGCAGGTACAGCGGGGTAATGAACTGAAGCGCTTTCAGTTTATGGACGATTACTACTTATTATCCGTGGATGGGACTGGTTATTTTTCCTCTCACCAGGTGCATTGTGATCAATGTTGTGTCAAAAACCATCGGAATGGCAGTAAAACTTATTATCACCAATTGCTGGGGGCTGTGCTGGTTCACCCTGACCATTCACACGTGCTACCCTTTGCCCCTGAACCGATTCTGAAACAAGACGGCAAAAAGAAAAACGATTGTGAGCGGAACGCAGCCAAACGGTTACTGCGCGATGTTCGGCGTGAACATCCCCATCTGAAACTGATGGTGGTTGAGGATGGTCTGGCCTCCAATGGCCCACACATTAAGCTGCTGAAGTCATTGGATATGCGCTTTATTCTGGGTGCCCAGCCCAAAGATCACACGTTTTTGTTTGAGTGGGTGGAACAGGCTAATCCCACTGAATATACCTTTACCGATGACCAGGGGCATCATCATCAGTTTCGCTACCTGAACGGCGTTCCACTCAATGACAGTCATTTTGATTGTGAAATCAATTTTCTCGACTATCGGGAAACTACGCCCTCAGGCAAAACGCATCACTTTACCTGGGTGACCGATGTTGAATTAACAGAAACGACGGTTTATACCGTCATGCGAGGTGGACGCGCTCGCTGGCGCATTGAGAACGAAACGTTTAATACGCTCAAGAATCAGGGTTATCATTTTGAACACAACTTTGGTCATGGTCACCGTCATTTATCGACAATCATGGCCTATCTCATGTTATTGGCTTTTCTGATCGATCAGATTCAAGGTTTATGCTGCCAGCTGTTTCAGGCTGCTATGCTGGAAGCGAAAAGCCGCCTGCGCTTTTGGAGGAAGCTCCGGGCACGCTTTGAGGATTTTCTGATAGATGACTGGGAAACATTGTATGGGTCTATCTTGCAGCACCCGAAAATACCGCTAAGACTCGATAGTTCGTGAACGACAGCCATCTTGTGTTTGGAATGAGAAAACGAAATAACCTGAGCGAATAATAGTAACAAAAAACCAAGGCCCGATCTGTGGCTATCGTGTACCTGTGCTTGTCATAAGAGCAGCTGTAGGTTGCTTAACGGCAAAATGTGGCAGCGGGAGCTACTGATTCTCTATCAACATCCTTGCTGCCTGGTAAAGTCCATGGTATACCACCTAGTTTGGCATATATTTGCAAGGCCATAGGGCCAAGAATATTGCTAAGAAAAGCATTTGATTTCCTAACATTTTCTTGCCGAATCCCCTGCACAGGAATTCCCATGCCTAAAAGCAGAGCTTTAGACATGATGAATGCGTTTTGCTCAGATGGTAAATTCCTATGAGCTTCATTACCTTCAACAATGGCAAAATCGTACTCCCTACCATCATTCTTGCTCATTGCATCGCTGATCGCAGATTTGAAATGCTGAGGAGTTGGCCCCTGAGCTTCATGAATATCCCAATTTATGTTATGAAGGTAAAATAAGTCTCTAAGCCCTTTCTTAAAAAACTTACTCTCTTGTAAACCGTCACCCAGTGCTGCCAAAGCTTTAGCAAACCCTCCCCTGTTAATATTTTGACAAATAACTAAAATTTTTAGCATTTTGGGGCGAAAATATGCTGAATCATATGGGCCAAACCTTAGTAAACCACTGAGTGGCCTTTCGTGCCCGGAACCTGGTGTGACATCAAACAAAAATTTAGGTGGGTTCAGGGAAATTCTTTCGCCTTGGAGTACTGGTTTGTTCTCGATGCGGAACGAAAAGCCTGATGCTGAGTTAAATTCCCAATTAAAGAAATATTCTGCCATTTGTTGCATTTCATTGTGGAGTTCCTCGGCATTGGAGCTAAGAGAATCAATGGCAAGAACTTTCTCTAGTATTTTTCCGGCTTCTCTGTCTCCTAATTTAAATCTCAGATAACTTTCAATTTCATGTTTTGATTTTCTGATAGAGAGTTCTTGCAGAGGGAACGCTCGATCTCCTTCATAAGTGTCAACAATAGCTCTGTCTGCTTGCACTGATTTAATCCTGCCAAGAGCAGTTTCTGACGGAGCCAAGACATTGGCTAGTCCTGGTATTTGCTCTGAATGGACAACTGGCAGACCAATAACCGAGTAACCTTCTGAAACCAAATGATCAAGCGTTTGATTAATCCTCCAGCGGCGTCTCATATTGATAAGAAGGTGAGGAGTCTGGGAGCCTCCTAGCTCTATCCTTCTTGTCTGCAATTCAATAAGCAAGTTATAGCAAATGATGCCTTGAAGCTCCCGAGGTAAAAAATCTCGGAGGGCATCATGCGATTTTTTCCTGGAAACTATTCTGAGAGGATAAAAAGACACAGGAACCAGATTAGAGAGCTGGCGTATCAAGGTGCGAAAAAAAACATGGTGAATTAAGCTATCAATGATTTTAGGCTCGGTGCTCTGCGTAACGTCAAACTTTTTTCCTACATTAATCGCCTCTCCTTCATTCCAAAGGCAA
>JBMZDT010000259.1:0-4064 GCA_049614505.1 Leucothrix sp. | reverse complement strand
CTGAGTGAAGTAGCCGCCTTGCCCGCACGCTGCATCATCACACGCGCATCGACCATCGCTTTGCTCGCATCTTTTTGCAGCACACCTGCACTGTCACTTAAAGCAGTCGCTGCCTTGCCCGCACTCTGCATCATCACGCGTGCATCGACCATTGCCTTACTCGCATCTTTCTGGAGTACAGCGGCATTACCACTCAATGAGGTCGCCGCTTTACCTGCACTTTGCATCATTACTCGTGCATCGATCATCGCTTTACTCGCATCTTTTTGCAGCGTCTGAGCCACACCATCTACTGTGCGAATAGTCTTTCGAGCATCTGCCAGTGCTAATGTTAAGCCATCTGCGGTTTTACTGGCCTCTTTCAGCAGCTGCATCACCTCACCCGAAATGCCTTGGCGCGACAGTTCAGCCGTTATGCTATCAATACTACGGGTTGTCGACGCTAAGTTCTTTAGCGTATTTTTTATATCACCCGAGGCTAGCAGGCGGTTTGCACTACGAATGGCTTTATTAAGCTCAGTAGTAACGCTGGACGGGTCAAAGTTGAGCAGTGATGTCTTTGCTCGTATATTGGGGAAAATAACATCATAATCCTTATTCAGCAGCCCCAAGGTTTGGCGGTTTTGCTGCCTGACATCTTGCACCATTGCAATAAACTGCGCACCCGTCACGATGCTATCGGTTGTTAGTTGAGCCCGCACGCCTTGCTCAACGAGGGCTTGTAACAGCTTTTCCGCTTCGACCCGACTACCATTGGATGACAGTCGGTCAACGTATAACGCAATCTCAACGCGCGTACGGATACTCGCATTGTCATGATCCTGAGCCAGTGAAATTTTTTCAACCTGTCCCATTTTAATGCCTTGGTACTTAACATCGGCCCCTTTGATAAGCCCCTTCAACGTATCATCAAAGTACAGTGTATAGAGCAGTTTGTTTTCGGTCGCCGTATCTTGATGGGCACGCTTAAACCCATCATACAGCTTAAATGCTGACTTACCGGTTAGTGGGTAACCTACCTCGTTGAAATTCGTCTCAAAGGCAATTCCGCCAATCAACAAAGAGGTTAAAGACTCAAGCCGAGCGGTTACTCCCAGCGTTGACACATCCAACTCAAAGCCGCTAGCGTTCCAAAAACGTGAATTAGTACGAACTTTTTTGTGATAAGGGGCAAAGATAAACGCATCAATATCCACCCGCTGATTGTTTGAGTTTAGTTTATAGCCTGTCACTTCACCGACTTGAATTTGCCGATAATAAATAGGCGAACCAATATCTAATGAGCCCAACCGTTCGGTATTGAGGACAATTGATTGCCCAGCGCTTTGAATATTGATATTGGGTCGCTGATTGAGCCCTGCGTACTCCTTTTTAGCACGCCCCATTGGACCTGGTTCCATCCCAATTTTCACCCCTGAGAGTAGCGTTTCAAGACCACTCACCCCTCTTAAGGTAATGCGTGGCGTCACTGTCCAGAAACGTGTATCTGGCCCAAGGTTGTTCTCCATATCAGGGTATATTTCGACCTGCACCCGCACGGTTTTAAGGTCGGGCGATAGGCTGACTTTACGCACCATACCAACTTCAACATCTTTATATTTAACGGGTGTTTTGCGTGCTTCAATACCTGCCGCTTCTTCAAAATTGATCACAATCATGGTGCCGCGTTCGGTGTAATATTTAAATGCGAGCCAGGAACCAATTAAAGCCGCTAATAAAGGGATCAACCAGATTAGAGAAAAGCGGGATTTTCTAGCCACATCCGCTTCTGGAAGCACATACTCATTCATGAGCAGGCTCCTCCATTACATCCCAAATCAAACGCGGATCAAAACTATGCGCGGCAATCATGGTCAATATCACGACCGTGGCAAAGCACAATGCTCCCATTCCTGGCGTCACCGTCGCCACTTCACCAAACTGCACTAAGGCAACCAAAATACCAATCACAAAAATATCGATCATCGACCAGCGCCCTATAAATTCAGTCATACGATACAGCTGTGTCCGCTCAACAGGCCGCCACTTGGAGCGCATTTGCACACTCACCAATAAGCCTAATAAGGTTAAGAGTTTTGCGATGGGTATCACAATACTGGCAACAAAAATCAATAATGCCAACGGCCACATACCCGCCCCCAGCAAGCTCACTACTCCTGACATAATGTTGTCTGGCGAACCATCCCCCCACAGCACCACGGTCATAATCGGCAAAATATTAGCAGGGACATATAAAATCAGCGACGCAATCACCAGCGCCCACGTTTTACTCAAACTACTAGGTATGCGGGAGTGAATGGTCGAACCACAAACATGGCAGTGCATTTGCAAACGAGCATTTGGCGCCGCTTCGTCAATGCAAGGACGGTTTAGACTGTGACAAAAATCACAAGAAATTAACCCAGCCTGACGCGCCGTAATCATGCAGAGTGCGCTCGTAAATGATCCCATACATCTTCGGGATTTAACGTCAAGCTGAGCGTTGTCAACGTGCCAATCAGCAGCAAGAAGGCGTAAAGCGACACGCCAACATTGAGCTCCGTGATATCCACAAGCTTGACCGCCGCAACAATCAAGGCGAGTAAAAATATTTCTAACATGCCCCACGCGTCGGTACTTCGCAAAAAGCGAAACAGGGGAGCCATCCAGTGGGAATAATGATTAATACGAATGGCAGTGAGTATGTAGATTGTGCCGCACAGACTAAACAGCGGGAACAAAATAGTCGTGAATAACATCAACATACCAAGGAATGGCATTTCCGCATCAAACAGCGACAGCGTTGCAGAGTACAACGTACCGTGTTGCGATACCCCTAGCGCTTTGAGTGAAATGAGTGGGAACATATTCGCAACAATGAATAAGATGAGCCCGGTGATGGCAAGCGCTAAGCTTCTGTCTAGCGATTGGACGTGGCGACGCTTTAAAAGCGCTTTGCAACGTTGGCAACGTGCCACTTCACGGTTTTTAAGTAATGGGATGTATTGAAGCAGATCACACTCGTGGCAGGCACGCGCCGTCCTGTAATCCAGCCCCCCTGTCTCATAACGCATCATAATAGAGCTATTTTCATTGTCTGTTTTCCGCAACAGTCTAGCATACTGTTTTGCAAAATTCAGACACCCAGCCATACGGTTGTTTGTTATTTGGCTTTCAGCTGCTGGATCAAGAGCCCACCCAGAATGAGTACCAAGCCCCATAGCGTTGATGGAAGAATCGCTTCTTTTAACAACAAACTGATAATCACCAATGAAAGCAATGGCGCAATGAAAATTAGGTTAGCAATGCTAGCGGTGTTAGTCGTTAAACGCATCGCCGTCAGCCAAAAAATAAAGCTCAAACCCATTTCAAAAATGCCAACATAGACTGCACCTGCTAGCCCTTGCCACGGCACCGCGACCAACTCCCCTGTTAGCCCGCAATAACCTAAGGTCAGTGGAATAGCACAGCTGAAATTGCGAAACAAAGACCCTGTGGCATCCTCATTCTGTTTGCTATTCAAAATCCAGTAAAGCGCCCAGATAACCGTACTCACCAGCGCCCAAATAACGCCTTCAGGATTGGCAAACTGCAAGCCAAACACATCACCGTGGGTCGCAATCACTAGAACACCACTGTAACAAACAATGGCTGCCAAGCTATCTTGCCAACGCAGCTTATGACCCAGCAAAGGAATCGCTAGCAGAGTCATTGTCAGCGCCCAGCTGTAGTTAAGAATTTGCGCCTCCTGAGCAGGCAATAAGGCGTAAGCTTGAAACAAAATCAAATAGTAGATCAGCGGATTAAATGCACCAAAAACCAGCGCTCTACGATACGCTGGCCAGCCAACAAAGAGAGTCGCTTTAAACTTCCCTTTGGCTAATAAAATGATTGCTAAAAATAACCAAGAGGTAAGACTTGCATAGAGCAACAACTGGGCCGGAGTTAGATACTCCAAACTGAGTTTAAATGCAGTCGCTACTGTCGACCAGCAGATTACCGCACCTAGACCAAAACCATAGGCTTTGCGTTGATTAAGAGCATTTGTCAAAGAAAAGTCCTGTATTTAGGATATTTGTGCCTAA
>JBMZDT010000258.1:0-4069 GCA_049614505.1 Leucothrix sp. | reverse complement strand
TCTTTTGTACCCTTGCATGCCTTCTCTTCACGCAGGTAATTTAGCACTGTCGTTGTCGGCGCAATATCGCTCACGCTAGTCACTTCACCGTTAAGGAGAAAGCGTACGGCACCCGCCGCCTGTTTTTGTTCTGCTATTTGCAACTTGACCTCCTTTGTTTTATTTATGCCATTATAGTACGCCTTTTCTATGGCCGTGTAGCCCTGTCTTGAGTAATTCCCCTTGTGACACTCGCAAGATATTGCCATTTAAAGGATGTTACCAAACGTTCATTTACTGTATATTTCTCGCGAAAAAACACACATACAGCCATGAATTATGAACTCAACAAACCCCGTATCCATCAAAGCGTTTCGCGCCAATATCCTACACTTTTTTGATGACCCCGGTACAAGCCTCAATCATGAGACCTCCGAGCACATTGAATACATTGAGGATGGTTTATTAGTCATTAAAAACGGCCACGTTGCTGCGGTGGGTTCAGCTAATCAACTCCTAGGCACCTTGCCTGCTGGCTGTGTTGTTACTGAGTATCCTAATCAGTTAATCATACCCGGTATGATCGATACCCATGTGCACTACCCGCAAAGCGATATGATTGCATCTTACGGCGAGCAGCTGTTAACGTGGTTAGAGACTTACACCTTCCCCACTGAAAGCCAGTTTTCAGACCCAGCACACGCACAGGACGTCTCACGCTTCTTCCTAAATGAATTATTGCGTAACGGCACCACCACCGCCTTAGTATTTGGCACCGTTCACCCTGAATCGGTTGATGCCTTTTTTACCGAAGCACAACACCGCAAGCTACGTATGATTGCGGGTAAAGTGCTAATGGATCGTAACTGCCCAGAATACCTTCAAGACACCCCTGAAACGGCTTATGAAGATAGCAAAGCGCTGATTGAGAAATGGCACGGTCAAGACCGCCTGTCGTACGCTGTCACGCCACGCTTTGCCCCCACGTCCAGCAATGAGCAATTGGCTCAGGCGGGGCAACTGCTTGCCGAGTATCCTGATGTCTACATGCACACACACGTTGCTGAAAATAAGGATGAAGTGGCTTGGGTGCGCGAGCTATTTCCAGAAAGTCGCAGTTATTTAGACGTTTACCAGCAGTACAAACTGCTACGCCCCCGCTCTGTCCTCGCCCACTGTATTTATTTAGATGACGACGACAAGCAGTGCATGGCCCATGAAGGTGCAGCAGCAGCATTCTGTCCAACCTCAAACCTATTTATTGGGAGCGGCCTGTTTGACTACGAAGATACAAACAAACAAGGGGTTCGAGTAGGTCTAGGTACTGATGTAGGTGGCGGAACCAGCTTTAACCTACTTGAAACGGGTAGCGAAGCTTACAAAGTCACGCAGCTGCTAGGCAAAAAACTCTCCGCTTTTCAAACCCTCTACCTTGCCACTTTAAGCGGCGCAAAAGCACTCTACCTTGATGATAAAATTGGTAATTTTGAAATAGGCAAAGAAGCTGATTTTGTGGTGCTAGATTTTGCAGGTACGCCATTAATGGAGCGACGCACTAAGCACTGTAAGGATTTACATGAGCAGCTATTTAGCCTGATGATGTTAGGTGATGATAGAGCAATTGCAGCCACTTACATCCTAGGTGAATTAGCCCACGCTAAAGCACCTGCTGCGGCTTAATCCCTTTTAACCGATACACGAGGCACCGAGCAATGTCAGAAGCAATCAACGTTAACGCAATTGAAGCAGCCGCCGCGCGCCTACAAGGGCAAGCTGTAAAAACACCCTTATTGGAAAGTCCTTTTATCAATGAGATGGCTGGGCGACGTGTATTAGTTAAAGCGGAATGTTTGCAGCGCACAGGGTCTTTTAAATTTCGGGGTGCATGGTCTGCTATTTCAGCACTTGATGAGGCAACACGGCAGCGTGGTGTACTCGCCTTCTCTTCTGGCAACCATGCCCAAGGTATCGCGCTTGCGGCACAACTCTCTGATATTCCAGCCGTTATCGTCATGCCTAACGATGCACCGGCACTGAAAATTGCCAATACGAAAGAACTCGGCGCAGAGGTTGTGCTTTATGATCGACCGGGTGGCGAGGACCGTGAAAAAATAGGCACTGAACTAGCAGCACAACGTGGCCTGACATTGATTAAACCCTATGACAATGCTCACGTGATGGCTGGGCAAGGAACCTGTGGCTTGGAAATAGCTGAACAAGCCGCAGCGATGGGGGTAACACAGGCCGATGTTTTGGTGTGCTGCGGTGGCGGCGGACTCACCTCTGGCATCGCCATGGCACTTGAAACCGCCGCACCTGAGCTCAATGTTAGGCCCATCGAACCGGAGTATTATGATGACGTTATTCGTTCCTTGCACTCTGGTGAACGTGAACATAATGAGAACCCAAGTTCTTCTATCTGTGATGCAATTGTCACTCCATCACCGGGTGAGTTGACCTTTCCTATTCTCAAACGACTGTGCAAACCCGGTATTGCTGTCACCGATAAAGAAGCGCTCATGGCAATGGGGCATGCCCTGAGGCGACTGAAAATCGTACCGGAACCCGGCGGTTCAGTTGCATTAGCTGCCGCACTATTTCATGCAGACGCAATAGAAGGTGATGCAGTGATATGCGTCGTTTCTGGCGGTAATTCAGATGATCAGATGATATCTCGCGCCTTACTCGCTTCTTTGGCGCTTTAAGAATCGATAGGGAGTACACTATGGAAAACCATTTCAACCAACCCTTAGGCGGCAATGAAATGCCGCGCTTTGCAGGCCCTGGCACCCTATTTCGTCTACCCACTCAAGCCACTGCACAAGGTTTAGATATTGCCATTATCGGCATCCCCTTAGACATTGGTACCAGCAACCGCTCAGGTACCCGCTTTGGGCCTCGGCAAATACGCGGTGAGTCTGTTTTAGTCCGCCCCTACGGCATGTATACCCGCGCAGCACCCTTTGACAGCTTTCAGATCGCTGATATTGGTGACGTACCGCTCAATACCTTTAACCTCTTAAAATCCATCGACATCATTGAACAGTTTTACGATGGCGTACTTGAACACGGTGCTAAACCGTTAAGCATGGGAGGGGATCATACCGTTGCTTTGCCAATTTTACGGGCACTCCACAAAAAACATGGACCTGTGGCGCTCGTTCATGTCGACGCCCATGCGGATATTAACGATGTGATGTTTGGTGAGAAAATCGCTCATGGCACGATCTTTCGCAGAGCCATCGAAGAAGGCTTGGTACAAGGCAATAAGATGTTCCAAATTGGCCTGCGTGCTACGGGGTATAGTGCAGAAGATTTTGATTGGTCACGAAATCAAGGCGCGCGCGTGGTTCCCGCTGAAGAATGTTGGTATCAATCACTGGCACCGCTGATGACAGAAATACGCGAGGCGATTGGCCCTGAGACACCCGTTTACCTTAGCTTTGATATTGATGGATTAGACCCCTCCGTCGCACCAGGAACAGGGACGCCGGAACCTGCGGGGCTGACTGCCTCGCAGGGATTGGAGATTATCCGGGGTGTATGGGGATTGAATCTTGTTGGGGCGGACTTAGTTGAGGTCGCGCCACCATATGACACGACAGGGAATACGTCGCTGTTGGCGGCTAATTTGCTGTTTGAAATGCTGTGTAGTTTTCCGGGGTGTCAGCGTAGGGATTAGCATAGCCCAACACTAGCAACAGAATAATCAGAATTTCGCTATTTCAGAGAGTCAAACAATGCAAATTATTATCTGTATTTTTCTTATTCGCCAGTTCAATCAAGATCTTAGGTTGGCAAAAGAAGATTTTCGATATTCAGTTAGGCATGTTCATCAAATATGGTTTTAATCGACAGATCATGATGCTAATTGGATTTGTTGAGCTATTTGGTGCAATAGCCATTTGGTTTCAGGGCTCATGGGTGGGAACGCTAGGGGCGCTGGCAATACTAAGCACATCGCTGGGTGCGATTGTCTGCCACCTCTGGTTCGACACTTGGAAAGATGGTGCACCAGCAATGATTACAGGTGCGCTATCGGCTTATGTAGCTTGGACTCATCGCGAGCCTTTACTGGCTTTTTTGGGTG
>JBMZDT010000257.1:0-4070 GCA_049614505.1 Leucothrix sp. | reverse complement strand
CGCACCTCAGGAATAGTGTATTCACCTGCTGCATTTGCGATAAGCACCACTTTTTCTTGACGTAGCCCTACCATGCCATTCGTAATTTTATCGGTTCTAAAGGTTGGCTTTTCAGGATAGGACTTAATCCCGGCTGGCAGATCCAATACCACTTCAGGCAGCACTTCGGCTTTTAGTCCACGCGCCATTAGCGCAATCGTCACTGTTAGCGGCTCGCCTGCTTTCAAGCGCTCAGCGGGCTGTGACAGGTTCATACTTAAGGTCATCTGAGAGGCGGGCAACCAATGCTCCGCCCCATAATCAGCAGGCTTCGCTTTAACCGCTAATGAGATTTTTTGTGAATAAGCACTGACTCGTGTTCCTGTACGAAACCGATTCATTTGAAAGCTATTACGCTGCTTACTGCTTGCCAAGCTACCATTAAATACAGAAGGCTCAAACGCCAAGGTGCCCGCTTTTTTTGGATAGATAAGGTAGTAGCGTTCAATCAACTGATAGGGACGGTTATTGTGCGTTACATAGCGCGGCTCTGATGAGCCCCAAAACTGAATATCAGCATCCCCCTCGGTCACCTTTGGTCGAGAAATTGAAGCACTATCAACCAGCGGCCTTGAGAAGTACAAACGTTGAATATACGCAACCTGTGAGTCCACATAGGGAGTCTTTGAGCTAACCTCAACCTCCATCAATACATCGTCTGATGTAGACTGCGCAACAGGCATATCCGTAACGGTAATCGCAATAGGGTCTGAGGTAAAGTGGGCAACGCTAAAGGCAGGGATCGTCAGCTTACCTTTGCGATTGGGCGATAACAAAAATATCCAGCTTGCTTCTTGGCTTACAACGCCATTGATAATCTGTACATTGGAGCTTTGCGACTGTTGATCAATGCGAAAGTCTTTTTGTAAATCACTGACATCAGGGCGTTGCCCTCTAACTCCCGACAGAGACAGTGTAAGCTGCACTTGCTCCCCTAGGCCTAACTGCATGCGATCGACCCGCGCACTCAAACCATTTGCCAGCACAGTCGTATTTAGCAACAATAAACCGACAAGCATCAGCCAGCGCATTACCATGCCTGCGCCCCCCGTTGATTTGGTGCACCTGCAGGCCGGCGCTGGCGATATTGGTATTGAAACTTACGGCGCCACAAACCAGCACTATCATCAGGAATTTGATGCAGCCACTGCTGGGTTTGTTTTGCTTGCTCCTTCTCAGCTTCCGTCATCTCGTGTTTTTCAGGTTGCGACTCACCTTGTTTTTTCTCAGGCTTCTTTGCAGTCTGCTGTTGCTTTTCTGCCTCAGCACGTTGCTTGGCTTCAGCCTCTGCCTGTTTTTTTGCAGCGTCAGCATTTTTCTTTGCTTCTTCAGGCTGAGCCTGTTGATCGTCCTTGCTTTGCTGGGAGTCCTGCTGATTTTTTTTATCCTGCTGGCCCTGCTGTGACTGCTTATCTTTACCCTTTTCACCCTTCTTGTCTTGCTGCTGGTTATCTGGGTTTTGTTGATTCTGCTGTTGTTGATTCTTTTGCTGCTCTTTCTGCATTTTTTTCAAAATATCTTGATTAAAACGCGCATCCTCATGATCTGATTGCAATGTTAGCGCCTGATCATAAGCATTAATCGCCTCGTCTAGCTTACCTGATTTAGCCAAGGCATTGCCTCGGTTATAATGCCCATCAGCAGTATTACTTGCATCAAGCAAGCTCGCCGACTCATCAAAATCACCGTTACGGTACGCCGCTGCGGCTTTCCAATGCTGCGATTTAAATAAGTCTTTTGCTTCCTGTGGCTTTTTATCTAATAGGGCCTGATGCGCACGTTGATCGGCATTGAGCCAAAGTTCATCCCAAGTAAAAGCAGATGCTGGCTGAGGAGCAATAATTCCTACCGCAAACACACACAAACCCACAGAAAACAGGTAGCCCTTTCTAAACAACAACAGCAGTGGAAGCAATAATAACCACAGCAACCAGATACCTTCATTATGCCAGTGCTCTACTGTCGTTTTTTTGTCATCTAACACCGATGATTTATCTTTGGCAAAGAATGCTTGAAACCGTTCGATATCATCATCTGACAAACTAAACTGCTGAAACAAGCCCCCACCCTTTTGTGCAATCTGCGCTAATGGCCCAACATCTAATGTCGCCACTACCGGCTGCCCCCGACTGTCTTTGAGATAAGTATTTTGCGATATGGGGATAGGAGCGCCATTTTTTGTACCAATCGCAGCGACCGAAATCTTATAGCCCGCCGCTGAAGAGGCCTCAGCACTTTGTAGTGTGCGTGTTAAATCACCCGCTCCATCCGCTATCACAAAGATATCACCCGTTGCATAGCCCGCCTGCTGTAATAACAATGCAGCCTCATCAATCCCACGGTAAATAAGGCTACCCTGTACAGGCATAATGCTGGGAGAAAGGTTCTTGGCTTGCTCAATAATGTTTTCCACATCGTCAGTTAACGGCGATACGGCAAAAGCATCCCCAGCAAATACAACCAACCCCGTTTGCCCTTCTTGACGAATTTTTAATAAATCTAACAACTTAAAACGCGCGCGGTTAATGCGATTAGGTGACACATCAGCAGCTAACATTGAGAGTGACAAATCCAACACCACAACCAAACCTTGTTGCGCTTGAAACGCAGGAAGCTGTCGTTTTTGCCAGCTGGGCCCTGCCAAGGCAAGAATGGCAAGCAGGGAGACCAGCAATAGACCATGACGCAGCCAGTGCGAACCACCTGCATCTTGACCACTGATGACAAAGGGTTTTAGCCGCTCATCAATGAAGTTTTGCCACGCCTGATTCTGTGTATTTTGCCGTGCTAACCACCACCACATCAGCACAACCAGCGGAACAAGCAGAAACCAAACAGGGTATAAGAAATGAAAATCAGCAAGGAAACTCATTCGCTTTGCTCCCTAATCGCAATACTCAGCAAACCAAATAACAGCGCCACACCCAACGGCCAATAGAATAAGTCAGTTCTGGGACGCCACTGCTGTTGTTTGCGTTCAATCGGCTCTAACTCATCAAGCTGCTCGTAAATCTTAAGGAAAGTGCTGGTATCGGTTGCACGATAATAGCGCCCCCCCGTCATTTCAGCGATTTTCAACAATGTTTCCTCATCAAGCCCTGATGAACGAGCTTGGCTGAAAAAATCAATATTGTTGCGACGCTGCGAGCCAATACCTACGGTGTAAATTTTTAACTTATTTTTCGCGGCCATCTTCGCCGCCTCTTCAACACTCACCACGCCAGCGGTGTTTTCACCATCGGTCATCAGCACGAGGATATGCTCTGAGTCCGGCTGCTCATTTAAGCGCTTCAATGCCAACCCAATGGCATCACCAATCGCCGTATTTCTCCCAGCCAAACCCAGTGCTGATTCATCCAGTAGCTTTCTCACCGTCTTGCGATCAAAAGTCAGCGGCGCTTGTAGGTAGGCTTGATCGCCAAAAAGGATTAATCCAATGCGATCCCCTACCCGCCGTTCAATAAATTCACCCGCGACAAATTTCGTGGCCGTCAGACGATCCACCATTCGATCACCTACTTGGTAATCCTGCTCCTGCATACTCAAAGACAAGTCAACCGCCAGCATCAAATTGCGCCCGCTCACAGGTAACTGAACTAATTCACCAACCATTACTGGACGCGCCAACGCCGCAATAAAACTACACCAAGTGACTAGCAGGCAAAGACGCGCCAGCCAACGCCAATTTCGTGGACTGGGTAGGTCTTTAGTTTGTGGTAAATCTTGTAAAAAGGGCACTTTCAAAGCCGCACTGTTTTGCTCAGTTACGGGATTGGTCAACCACCAGATTACAATTGGCAGCGGCAATAACCAAAGCGCCCACATCCATTGCCACTCAAGCATGATCTACACCCGACTTGCGTTGAACAAATTTACTTTGTGATTTAACCCATCGACTCACTAATTCAAACAAAGCATGCCGGTCGTAGCTTGTTGCGGCTTGATAAGGCTCTGTCGCTAACAAACGCCCGGCACCTCGTGTGAAATCTGCATTTTTTGAATGTTTATCCAAATATTCCAACCACTGCTGC
>JBMZDT010000256.1:0-4077 GCA_049614505.1 Leucothrix sp. | reverse complement strand
GTAATATCATTAACCGGGCGTTTGGATATTTTGGTCAATAATGCCTCTAGCTTTTACCCAACACCTGTTGGCGATATTGCAGAATCTGACTGGAATAATTTGTTTGATAGTAACTTGAAAGGGCCATTGTTTTTGAGTCAGGCAGCTGCGCCTCACTTGAGTAATGCCCAAGGTTGCATTGTCAATATGGTTGATATTCACGCGGAACGCCCTTTGGCTAAACATCCCGTTTATTGTGCAGCAAAAGCAGGGCTAGTGATGCTCACTAAGTCATTGGCGTCGGAGTTGGGGCCAAAAGTGAGAGTGAATGGTGTTGCGCCAGGTATCATTATTTGGCCTGAAGGGGATCAAGACGCCACGTTGCAGGGTGACTTATTATCCCGCACGGCGTTAAAGCGTAAAGGTGGGGTGAGTGATATTACCGATACGGTACTGTTTTTAGTTCGCGATGCAGCGTACATAACCGGCCAGATCATTTCGGTTGATGGTGGGCGTACTGTTAATCAGTAGTCACGTGGGTTAATATTAATTTATAGTCATGCAGCCTATCCGAGTTGCTTTCGTCTTAACCCTTTTAATGGTGCTATACTACTCATAAATAACGATTATCGGTGTTTGCTGTAATCGTGGGTGGATAATAAATAAAGTTGGCGCTGATGAAATCTAAACTAAATACTTCTATGAATACGCTAAAAAGCATGCTGTTAAGCTTAATAGTGCTTGTTGGGGCTTCTGGTAGTCCTGTGTCGGCTGATAGTTTTAATCTTAACTTGCGCGATGGCGATTTACAGGCGCTAGTGACGCTAATTTCCACCGCTACGGGTAAGAATTTTGTATTGGATAAGCAAGTCCGTGGCCAAAAGATAACGATTATTACTGGGCGTGAGATTGATGAAAAGGAATTGTACGAGACATTTCTGTCAGTCCTGCGGGTTCACAATCTAGCCGCTGTCGAAACGGGTGAACTCATTAAGATTATCCCGCTGAATAAGTCTAAGTATCAGTCGGTGCCTGTCGAAGAAGAACTGACGGGTATTGCCAAGATTGATAAGAAAATCCTTAAAAAACAAAAGAAGCAAGGTCAAGATGCTTTGATCACCAAGGTTATTAAAGCAGAGCACGTGCCCGTTGCGAATATGGTGCCCATTTTACGTCCTATGGTGTCACCAACAGGACATCTGCAAGGCTATGCGCCAAGTAACAGTATTGTTGTAATTGATACGCGCGCGAATATTGACAAGGTAACAAAGCTAGTGCGACGCATGGATCGACCCGATCAAGATGAAATGGAAGTGGTCGAACTGAAATTTGCATCTGCACCAGAATTAGTAAAAACAATTCAAGGCCTGCAAGGGGCAGCCCAGCAAAAAGGGGTGGCTATTAAGTATAAAGTATCAGCGGATACCCGCACTAATAGTGTCTTGGTCAGTGGTAGTAAGTCAGGACGCCAACAAGTTAGAGGCATCATTCGCCGTTTAGATCGCCCAAAAGTCCAAAAAGCCGAGATCACTACTGAAGTGGTTTACCTGCGCTATGCTAAAGCAGAAGACTTGGCAAAAGTGCTATCGGGTACAACGGCTACTCTGGTTAGCAAAGAAGCGACGGCAAAAGGGGGCGCGGGTACGCAGAAAGCTGATGTGAATATCTTTGCCGATGCGGCGACTAACTCGCTGGTGATCAGAGCAGAGCCTGATATACAGAAAAACCTACTCCAAGTGATTCGTCGATTAGATGTGAGGCGTGCGCAGGTTATGGTTGAAGCGGTCATTGCCGAAGTGTCTGAAGACCTATCCAAGTCTTTAGGGGTACAGCTTGGCGTGTTCAATTCAAGTGGTTCGACAGCACCTATTGCAGCGACTTCTTATCCTGGTAGTGCCTTTTCACTGGCAGAAGTAGTTTCTGGTGTGTTACCCGCAGGGGTTGGTATGTTGTTGGGTATCGGTGGAGGTGAAGCCGGGTCTACGCAGTTTGGTGCACTCATGAATGCACTGTCGAGTGATGCTGCAACGAATATACTCTCTACGCCAACACTGGTGACGATGGACAACGTTGAAGCGAGTATGGTGATTGGTCAAAACGTACCGTTTTTAACGGGGAGTTCCTCAACAGCCAATGGGGTAACTACACCGTTCCAAACCATTGAAAGACAAGATATTGGTATCACACTGAAGATTAAGCCGCAGATTAATGCTGGTAACAGCATGATGCTGAAGATTGATCAGGAGGTGTCAAGCTTGGCTGCAAGTAATGCCAGTGCTTCTGACTTGATCACCAATAAGCGTTCATTCTCAACGCAGGTCATGGTTGAAGACGGACAGCTATTAGTGCTGGGTGGTCTGATGGAAGACACCTATCGCGATACCTTGCAAAAAGTCCCTGTATTAGGTGATCTGCCATTTATTGGTAAAGCGTTTAGAAATACCACAACGGTGAAGGCAAAACAGAATCTGATGGTCTTTATTCATCCCATGATCATGCGTGATGGTATGAGTGGTGATGTGTATACCAGCCAGAAATACAACCGCTTGGTGGGTGCTCAAGATCAAAGCAATATACTTAACCGCGGTATTCTTAATCGTGGTGCAGAGCCTTTCCCTTTGAATCCTGAAGAGGTGCTATCACAAGGTGGCGCTTATGAGTCTATTGAAGTTAAAAGGCAACGACAGATGGAGTATGAGGCTGAGTTGAACCGACAGCAAGCGAATGCACAGACTTTTGGTTATCAGGATCAGCAGCTACAGCAGGCAAATGTGCAGACGTTTGGCTATAATGAGCAAATCCCTGCACGGACTAACCGTCCCTTAACGCTTCAAGAGCGACAACAAATAGCGAAACAGCGTGAGCTGGATCAGCGCCGTCAAGTTGAAGCCAGACGGCGTCGGGCTAAGCAAATTGAGCAGGAACGCCTACAGGCGAATGTACGTCGTCGCCAAGAAGCACAGCAAATTAACCAACAGCGTCTACAGCAAAACCGTCAGCGTCAGTTGCAAAATGCAAACTAAGGTGGTGCGATTGCGATGAGTACGATAATCGATGAACAGCCTGATACTTTAGAAGAAGCGCTTGTCGTTGAGATCCCCGACTTCCCTTATATGTTCGCCAAGCGCAATGGGGTGGTGCTGGATAATGATGAAGACGGTGAACGGGTCGCTTTTTTTCGAAGCAAACTAACGCCGTCAGTAGCCAACGAAGTCTGTCGCTTTTTGGGTGAAAAAATAACCTTTAAACCGCTCGATAATCAGGCTTTTGACTCGTTACTTGGGCAGCATTACGACCGCAGCGGTGCGGGTGCTCGGGCCATGATGGATGACTTGGGTGATGAGTTTGATCTTAATGATATTGCTGATTCCATGCCAGAGCCTGAGGATCTGCTGGAAGCTGAAGACGATGCTCCCATCATTCGCCTGATTAATGCCTTATTGAGCCAAGCCATTAAAGAGGGTGCTTCTGATATTCACGTAGAAACGTACGAAAATAGAATGTTAGTACGTATGCGTGTAGATGGTACGTTGCGGGAGGTACTAGAGCCGCCGCGTGCGATGGCGCCACTTATTGTGTCGCGTCTTAAGGTGATGGCTAAGCTTGATATTGCTGAAAAACGCGTGCCTCAGGATGGTCGCATTTCTTTGAGGTTAGCGGGTCGACCGGTCGATGTGCGTGTGTCAACACTGCCCTCAGGCTACAACGAGCGCATTGTATTGCGTTTGCTGGACAAGCAAGCGGGGCGTCTAAACCTGAAGCATCTTGGAATGGACATGCAGACAGAAAGTCGTTTGAAGTCCTTAATCCAAAAACCGCACGGCATTATTCTTGTCACAGGTCCGACAGGTTCAGGTAAGACAACAACGCTCTATGCCGGACTTACTGATCTGAATGAAACTAGCCGTAATATCCTAACGGTTGAAGATCCGATTGAATATTACCTTGACGGTATTGGCCAAACACAGGTCAATACCAAAGTGGATATGAGCTTTGCACGGGGGCTGCGGGCAATTTTGCGTCAAGATCCCGATGTGGTAATGGTTGGTGAGATTCGTGATGTTGAAACCGCAGAGATCGCGGTACAAGCCTCTCTGA
>JBMZDT010000255.1:0-4110 GCA_049614505.1 Leucothrix sp. | reverse complement strand
TTTGCCTTAGGTAGGGCAATAATAAAGAGGCAAGGCCGAGTACTCCCGCATAGCCGACAATATCAGTAACCGTTGTTAATACCACACCACCTGCTAAGGCAGGGTCAATATCAACTTTACGCAGAAAAATAGGCAATAGCACACCCGTTAATGGTGCGACGATAAGATTTAGGAGCATGGCGACGGCAATGAGAATACCTATTTCAATATCTTTTAACGCGACGGCTGAGATAGCAAATACAACAAAGGCCCAAATTACGCCATTAATTAATCCTAATAAAAGCTCTCTTTTCAGTAGCTCATGAGTATTTGATTTACCAATCTGCCCAAGTGCTAGCCCTCGAATGACCATGGTAAGGGTCTGGCTGCCAGCGATTCCTCCCATGCTAGGCACAATGCCCATTAATACGGCCAGCGCGACGGCTGACTCAATGGTTTCCGTAAATTGAGAAATGACGGCAGCAGCCATAAAGGCTGTGACTAGGTTGGTGCCTAGCCAAAGTGCACGGCGTTTTACGCTAGGGATGACAGGCGCAAAGAGATCATCCTCTTCATTGAGTCCCGCCATGCTTTTAATTGAGTGCTCAGCCTCATCTCGAATGACATCAACGACATCATCAACAGTAATTCGGCCAAGCAATTTGCCTGATCCGCTAATTACGGGCGCTGAAACCAAATCCCGATCCTCAAACAGTGCCGCGACTTCTATATTATCCAAATCAGCCGGAATGGCCAGATAGTCGCGATTCATGATTTGCCCAATCGCCTCATCTGGCTGGCTGGTCAGTAGTTTAGATAAAGAGACGACACCAAGGTAGTTGTCATAGCTGTCAACCACAATAACGCGATCGGTGTGGGAGGGGAGTTCGCCTTTCATGCGCAGATAACGTAACACCACATCTACATTCACATCGGCACGAATGGTCACTACCTCGGTATCCATCATACCGCCAGCAGTATCTTCATCGTACCCTAGAACAACTTCAACCCGCTCTCGCTCCTGTCTACCCATGCCAGCCAGTGTTTGCTGTATAACGCTGTCAGGTAGGCCTTGCAGAAAGTCGGCCATATCATCGACATCAAGGTCTTTTAGGGCCTCTAGAAGATCGCCCGTATCCATTTCTTCAGTAAGCTGGGATCGTACGTCTTCGTTCAGTTCAATCAGAACGGAGCCTTCATTCTCACGTTTGATAAGTTCCCAAGCAATTTTGCGTTGCTCAAGCGGGGAGGATTCTAGCAGGTGAGCAATTTCAGCAGGGTGGAGACCATTTAGCATGCGTTGCAAAGTGAACAGCGACCCGCTTTCAATGGCTCCTGTTAAGGAGGCAAGTCTATCCTCTTTGCTGAAATTGTCAGGAGTGCCCATGAGATTATTTTATTTGAATTCTGAAGGCTGGTAAGTTTAACAATTCTTAGTCGCTATTGTTTGGTTTTTGCATTGATCTCACGATGGTTAATAATAATTGAGATGCCTTCGTCCTGCCTAAAATACTCTCCTAATTTGTCAATTAGATAGACAGAGCGATGATGGCCACCTGTGCAACCAATAGAGAGTGTTAGGTAGGCTCTCTGGTTATCAATAAAATGCGGCATCCAAGTTTTGAGAAAGCGTCTAATATCCTGATACATGTCTTGTACCAGCGATTGAGAGTCAAGCCACTTTGCCACGGCATCTTCTTGGCCAGACTTTATCCTAAGCTCAGGAACCCAGTATGGGTTGGGTAAGCAGCGCACGTCATAAATAAAGTCAGAATCACGCGGTGCGCCATATTTAAAGCCGAATGATTGGAGCGACAACGAAAGTTGCTTATCAGCAAGCACTGAAATGCGTTGTTTAATCGCGCTGGCGAGCTGATAAATATCAGTATCACTGGTCTCTAGGCGAAAATCAGCAATTGCTCTAACAGGGGTTAATAGTTCGTACTCTGCCCTGATAGCGGCATCTAACCCCATTTCAGAGGTGGATAACGGGTGTTTACGACGCGTTTCATTATAGCGTTTAAAGATGATCCCTTTGGATGCGTAGAGGTACACTAAGTCAGTGCGAAACTGGCTTTTCAAGCGCTTAACAATAGCCGGGAGTGCATCAAGCTGCTGCTTACCACTGCGTACATCCACGCCAATTGCTATTTTTTCTTTGGAGGTAAGCCAGTTATTAGAAAATAATGCTTCCAACATATTCAAAGGCAAATTATCAATACAGTAATAATCTTGATCTTCCAGTGTATTAAGCGCTTGGCTTTTGCCAGCACCCGACATGCCTGTGATAATGATTAAATGTTGCATTGGATTAGAGGGCCTTTGTTTGTTGTAATAAGGTTTCCATGTAGTTAATGGCGATTTCAGGTTCGCTAGTTTCCGCAAGCTCAGCGGCTACAGGGCGCGTAGCGAGGCTCTGCATTAACTGAGCGATCATATCCGAGTAAGTGTGTGGTGAGGTCTCTGGAAGCATAAGCGCTACAAAAACAGTGATCGCTTGTTTGTCAGGGCTGTCTATCTGAATTCCCTCATTAAGTAATAGTAGGGCAGCGTAGGGTTGATGAATAGGAGCCCGTGCTCGTGGTAGGGCTATTCCGCCGCCTAGTGTGGTGCTGCCTAACTTCTCACGTTGAATTAAGTGATCAAAAATTTGATCTTGGCTGAGTGTTTGCTTGTAGGAAAGCAGTGTGGCGAGGGTGTCGAAAACACGTTTCTTACTTTCCAGCTCCTGAACGAACAGCGTTCGCTCAGGGCTGAATAAGGTCATGGTGTCATTGACCATAGAAAAAATCCAGAGAAGGCTACTCCGCGATAATATTACGGTGACTGCCTTCCTGTCGATGTTTACGAGTGATCTTTTCTTTGTGCTTTAGAACCTGGCGATCCAATTTATCTGCCAGAGAATCAATTGCAGCATACATATCATCATCATGAGATTCGGCATAAAGGTGATTGCCACTGACGATAACAGAGGCCTCAGCTATATGATGTAATTTCTGTACTTCAAGGGTGACATTAATGTTTAGTACCTGATCAAAGTGTCGGGTAAGACGCTTCGTCTTTTCTTTAACATAATGGTTTAGAGAAGGTGTAATCTCAATGTGATGACCGGTAATATTCATTTGCATACTAATTGTCTCCGTTTGAGTTTCATTAAACGGGTAGCCAATGTGGCTAGCCCATTCACCGCTAGCAGGTTACTACATCATCAGGATAAGGCTTTGCGATCATGAGATGATGGTATTAACAATGCTTCACGATATTTTGCGACAGTACGTCGCGCTACGTTGATCCCTTGCTCATTGAGCAAGTTGGTCAATTTATTGTCACTAAACGGTTTTCTAGGATTTTCAGATGTAATTATTTTTTTGATCATAGCCCGGATTGCCGTTGCGGAACATTCACCGCCCGCATCTGTATTGATGTGGCTTGAGAAAAAGTACTTAAATTCGTAAACACCTCGTGGTGTGTGAAGAAACTTTCGAGTGGTCACTCTTGAAATCGTTGACTCATGTAAATCTAGCTGTTCTGACAAATCTTTTAAAACCATTGGCTTCATTGCTTCGTCACCATATTGTAAGAAGGCCATTTGCCGTTCGACGATTGCGTGTGCAACGTTTAATATGGTTGAGTTTCTGTTTTCAAGACTTTTAATAAACCACCTCGCTTGCTGTAGATTGTTTTTAATATAGTCTGTTGCGGTACTATCAATACGACTATCTGAGAGCATATCAGCGTAGTCTTTGTTAATGCAAATCTCTGGAAGCGTTTCTGCATTATGACTGACTTCCCAGCGACCCTTAACCTTGCGTACATAAACATCAGGTTTGATGTAATCAACGCTTCTGTCAGTGAATTCGCTTGCAGGGTACGGGTTCAACAATTTTAAGAGATCGATTAGTGTATCAAGCTGTTCATTATTTAGTCTAATCTCCTTCTTTATTCCTTTATAGTCCCGTTTTGCGAGTAAGTCCAGATTTTTTTCTAAGAGTAACTTGGCTTTTTTTCTGAGAGGATGGTTTGGATAATGGTAATCAAACTGTAACCAAAGCCCTTGGCCTAAATCTCTAGCACCCACACCAATAGGGTCTAAATGTTGCACAAACCTCAGCACCGCCATGATGTCGTCAA
>JBMZDT010000254.1:0-4114 GCA_049614505.1 Leucothrix sp. | reverse complement strand
GAACGGAATATCGTCGCTTTTGAGCGAGAAGTAATAGCACCTTAGAGCACCGCTTATCGGCCTGGATCGATAAACCTGCTGACTCGGTATACCAGCGGTGAGTTTTGTTTTAAGATTCGATAATGATTAAAATAGCATCAATAATAGTTTTCGTCGTCAGTCTGCTTTCAATCACATCCTGTAGTTCTACTGGTGTTGGTATCAAAGGAATTGCGGAGCCGCCTGAAGTGTCAGTGCAGGATGTAAAGTTTGAACGCTTTACTTGGCAAGGTGGTGAGGCACTGTTTACCTTAAAGCTTAGCAATCCCAATGCGTTTCCACTGCCACTAACAGGCGTAGATTATGCGCTGGCTTTAAATGGCGTTGAGGTGGGTAAAGGTTCCCAAGCACAGTCCATGCAGATTCCCCCTAAGCAAAACCGTAGGGTTGAGTTTCCCTTACGCCTTAGCTTTGTTAACATGGCGAGCGTGTTGCCAGGCCTAATGCGGCAAGGAGCAATGCAATACCAATTGCGGGGTGCTGTGCACTTACCGCTGTTTGATATCCCATTTACACGTTCGGGAAGCACCCAACTGAGACCTTAGGCCCTATGAGTATTAAATCTGATCGTTGGATTCGTCAAATGTCAGAGCAACAGGGGATGATAGAGCCGTTTGCTAACTCCCAAGTTCGCACGGCGAATGATCAGCGCATTATCTCTTACGGTACATCAAGTTACGGCTATGATGTGCGCTGTGCTGATGAGTTTAAGGTATTTACCAATATTAATTCTGCGGTGGTTGATCCTAAGAACTTTGATGAAAACAGTTTTGTTAATGTTAAATCGGATATCTGCATTATTCCGCCCAATTCTTTTGCTTTGGCAAGAACGGTTGAGTTTTTTAGAATTCCTCGTAGCGTATTGACCGTTTGCTTAGGTAAATCGACCTATGCGCGCTGCGGTATTATTGTTAATGTGACGCCCCTTGAGCCTGAGTGGGAAGGTCATGTGACATTAGAGTTTTCAAATACAACCACGCTTCCAGCGAAGATTTATGCGAATGAGGGCGTTGCCCAGATGTTGTTTTTTGAGTCTGACGAAATATGTGAGACTTCTTACAAAGACCGTGGCGGCAAGTACCAAGGTCAAACGGGCGTGACATTGCCGCGTACTTAGAATTGCCTATTCATCTGCTAAACAAGGTGCTGCATGAGAACTGAAAAAGTTGTATTCGCATTTTTTATTGTGCTTGCGTTAACGCTGAATTTTGGCTTTTTCCTTGGCGATTTCTCTAATGTTGCGCATCATAATGTCTATGAGCTGTTTGCTGCGATTGTAGTTAGTCTGATTGCAACCGTACTGAAATTTGGTGACCGAACACATCTAGGTTCGGTATTTTTAGCGACAAGTTTGGTGGCCGATCTACAGCTGATTTGCGCTGCTTTAGTCTGGGGAATTAATTCTCAGGCTGTTGGCGTCGCACTGGATGAGCATAGCTTAGCCACTATTATATCTTTAAGTGGTGGGGCACTAATGGCGAATATTATTTCAGTCATTTTGCTGGTGGCAGAAACCATTAACCTGCGTCGCTAAAACGACTGGCATCCATGCCAAATTTAATCTACCTACTGCTGAGGCGCCTCCGATCACCGTTAATTACGTTGATACTGGTGTATGCTATTTCCATGATTGGTTATGTCTTGATTCCGGGCGAAGATGGTAATCATGACCCGTATCAAATGACGTTTTTTGATGCGTTTTATTTTGTCAGCTTTATGGGAACGACCATAGGGTTTGGTGAGATTCCTTATGAATTTACCCAGTCTCAGCGTTATTGGACCTTAATTTGCCTCTATGCGACAGTCATTAGCTGGTTATACGGAATCGGTTCAATGTTAGCGGTTTTTCAAGACCCTGCGTTTCGTCAACAAACCAAGCTCAATGGCTTTAAACGCAGCGTCACCAATATTCGTCAGCCTTTTTATCTGGTGTGCGGCTATGGTGAAACAGGGCGTAAACTGGTTCGTGATTTAGCCAACGATGGGATTCTTTCTGTTGTTTTAGATCCTGGTGAAGTGCCTATCAATGACTTGGAGGTAAACGATTTATCTATCTCACCACTGTGGTTGAAAGCTGACGCATCAGATGCACAGATGTTGGAAATTGCAGGGGTCAATCACCCTTTCTGCCAAGGTATTGTAACGCTGGCGAATAATGATCGGGTTAACCTGACAATTGCTATTGTAGGTCAACTGATTAACAACAATATTCGGCTTATTGCGCGTGCTGATACCAAAGAAGCAGAGTCTAATATCCTTTCTTTTGGGGCCAATGAGGTCATTAATCCGTTTGAAACGTTTGCGTCACGGCTCGCGTTGGCCCTGCATTCCCCCGGCCTTTACTTAGTCACTGAATGGACAACAGGGCCACGGGATATAAAAATAGATGAGTTATCGCTACCAACGAATGGGCGGTGGATTATTTGTGGTTTTGGGGATTTTGGGCGGGCGGCTTACCGCTACCTTGATGAGGTTGGTGAGAGTCTGTGTGTCATCTCAGCGGATAGGCAAGGGCGAGATGTACCGGCAGGCACGATTATTGGGCGTCCTACTGAAGCAGCCACCTTGAAAAAAGCAGGCATTGACGATGCCATTGGCATTATTGCGGGTACTGGTAATGATCCTGATAATTTATCTGTGTTAATGACGGCTCACGAGCTTAATCCGAACCTATTTCGAATTGCGCACCAAAATGAGGATAAAAATAAACCGATTTTCAATGCGGCCAAGCTCGATTTAGTCATGCAGCGTGGCAATTTAATTGCTGATAAGATTTTTGCGTTACTCCGTACTCCATTGCTGGGTGACTTTTTAAGAATTGTGGGCCGTTTCAAAAAAGAGCGCGCTAACGAGCTAGCCAGTCGTATGATTGGTGTAATGGGAGCTGACTACCCTGAGCTGTGGGAAATTACTGTAACGCGCCAAGAAGCACCGGCGTTAGTTGAACGTTTGAAGTCATCTCATATTGTGATTAAAGATTTGCTGCGTCACCCAGATGACCGAGAACGACATGTTAGTGCGATGGTATTATTTTTGAAGCGAGGTGAGGGTAATGTCATCCTTCCTGAAGGCTCAAGAAAAATCAAAATAGGTGATCGCTTTTTAATGTGCGGTAATAAAGCCGCTTTCCACAAGCTTCAAATCACCGTGCGCAATGCCAGTTATTTAGAGTATGTATTAACGGGTAAGCGCCTACCGGATAGCTGGGTTTGGCGAAAGCTGATGGAAAACAAAGCCTTTGCTAAATATTTCCCACAAGATTGATGGCACTGCTAAAAAATAAGTGGGTCGCTAGCCGGCGGCTTGTTGTTTGCATCCAATAACTCATTGGGTAAGCGATGTTCAGGAATTTCATAGCCTTGGCTATTTTGCCAGTTAATGATGATTTTGAACTGATCGACAGACGGCTTTTTGGAGAGTAAGTGACTATACTGTTTGATGTTTTTGACTTCAGCCAGATAAGTCACCGCTTTCATCCAGGCTAAATCAAAGCTCAGTGTTTTAATATTAAACTTGCGAATGTATTTTTTTCCTTCAATACTACCCGACACGACAAAATAAGGTGTGTAGATTACTGAGGTATACGTCTTTTTACGGCCTGGTTTTGGCTTTTTAGCACGTGACTCACGACGTTTAACATGACGCACAAACTTCATTTTGATGCCAGAGACACCCGTCACATAAGCAGAGTTTTGGGGGCGTTCTAGCTTCAGGCGGTCGCGCTGGCTTTTTTCCAGCATGGCTTCGAACTCCCACTCAGCAAGTAGTTTTTCAGCAGCCTTGAAAACAGTGTCGACATCTTTATCTTTTATGCCTAGCCACTGTTGTCGGTTTTTCTTTTCGCTTGCAAAATAGCGGGTTACACGAAAACCTCTGAATCCTGACGGGTGAGGTACTTGTGTGTGATCATAAATAGGCATGTAATTGTTTCTAGTTTAATTACTTTTTGTTCAAAAAACGTAATTTTATACTATATTTGTTATTTCATCTATTATACTAGAAGAAAACTAGCGTACAAATGCGGTTATTTTCTGGTATTTTACTTAATTATTTGTAATAAAAGAGGCAGCTGTAC
>JBMZDT010000253.1:0-4115 GCA_049614505.1 Leucothrix sp. | reverse complement strand
TCATTGCATTCAAAGACCAACGAACAATGTTGAACCACTTGTCGTCACCTTGACGAACAACAGGGCCTAGAGGCTCTTTAGAGATAACTTCTGGCAATACGATAGCATCATCTGGCTTAGCTAGCTTAATACGTAGAGAGTAAAGCTGAGACTGGTCAGATGTCAGCATGTCACAACGACCTGCTTCAAAACCTTTGATAGTCTGATCAGACGTATCATAAGTAACCGCTTTGAAAGACATGCCGTTAGCTTTGAAGTAGTCAGATAGGTTTAGCTCAGTGGTTGTACCAGACTGGATACATACCGCTGCGCCATCTAGTTCTTTAGCACTGCTAACGCCTAGCGACTTGCTTACCATGAAGCCTTGACCGTCGTAGTAGTTAACACCAGCAAAGTTTAGACCGAGTGATGCGTCACGCGTCAATGTCCAAGTCGTGTTACGAGAAAGCATATCGATCTCACCAGACTGAAGTGCAGTGAAACGCTCTTTAGCGGTTAGTGGGATGAACTTAACTTTCTTAGAATCACCTAGGGTTGCAGCAGCAACAGCACGGCATACATCAACGTCAATACCTTGGTATTCACCTTTTTCGTCAGCTGCAGAGAAACCTGCTAGACCTGTGCTCACGCCACACTTAACGTGATCGTTCTTTTTTACTGAGTCAAGTGTATCAGCCATTGCATTTGTGCCAAACATAGCCGCTGCAGCAAGCCCTAAAAATAAGCTCTTTTTCATGTGAAATCCTCATTTCCTGTTTAAATTGGTTTTATTCAAGAATTTAGAGCGGTTAGCCCTAAACCCCCTAGGTTGTGGATCATACATAATATTTGAGTGCGTTTGTTAATGATTCCGCACATTGCTTAAAAAAAAGACAGCTGAAGGCTGATGAGGTAGTATTTTGTCTATTTGACTGCGGATCATGAGAATGCTTGTTAGGATATGCGGTCGATAAATAAAAGCGCTTGCATATTTTTGACGAAAACAGTCCAATATATCGTACTGAAACCATGGAGAGAATCACATGACCAAATTTTTACTCGGCTTTTTTAGCTTTGGATGGCTACGAAAGCTGGATTTTTTACCCCCTTTACTGCTACGGCTATTTCTTGCACCCATGTTATGGGTGTCCGGCGCTAAGAAGTTAGGCTTGTTTTCAAATGAAGGGGTCGATTTCTTGAACCCCATTACATGGGTTGACATGGGGGCTTACCAGGCAACTGTAGAATCGTTAAAGGCTGCTCCTATTCCTGTGCCGCTACCAGAATTAATGGCGTGGATTATTCCAGGCTTGGAAGTGATTGGTGCAGTGTTACTTATCATTGGCTTTGCTGTACGCTGGGTATCCATTCCCTTGCTACTGTTGGTAGTGGGAACTTTAATGATGGCGTTTGTTGGAAAAGATATTCCAGAGGTACTACAAAGTTTCTTTGCGAATCATGGGTATGCTGATCCTGAAACGAATGGTGTCACGCAAATTATTACATATTTGATTATGTTCCTAACATTGTTCTTTATGGGAGCAGGGCGCTATTTTAGCATCGATTGGATTTTACATCGTAAGCTTCAGCGTCGTGTAGAGCGCCTAGGTGATCGTAAATCAACCCTAAACAACGATCCCTTTGCGGTGAATGCAACAAATCCCTAGTGCTGTTTTAATAGTACTTATGAGCGTTTTAAGATAGCGTAAATAGATCCAGTACCACCATCGCGGGGCTGTGCAGAGTGAAATGCCAGTACCCGTGGGTGTTGCTGCATCCAGTAGTTAACATGCTGTTTCATGACCGGTGCTTGGCCTGCCTGAGAACGGTTGTTTTTTCCATGAACAATGCAGACACAGCACCCTTCCATGGGGTAGGCGAGCTGTATGAAATCGAGTAATACTTGTTTTGCCTGTTTTAAACTCAATCCATGCAAATCGAGTTCTTCAGTGGTCAGTAATTTGCCTTGTCTTAGTTTCCTAAATAAACGGTTTTGAATGCCAATCTGGCAATAACTTAACACCGTCTCTGCCATTACTTTTTCCATTTCCCCAGAATCTGATAACATGTCGCTCGTTGGTTCGCGCTCATCATCACTGGCTGGTCTAAGTTTAGGGGGAAGTGGGGTGGGACGAAGCTCAACTTTATTAGTAATAGCGAGTCGTTCGACGCCTGATACTGCGTCTAAGAACAGACTTTTATCGCTGACATTGCCCGGTTTTTTTTTAGTCATGAAATTAACAATGCTCAGTGTTCATCAATTAGTTTTAGTAAATTAGGCCCGTCGATAATAATACAAATGAAAATTTTACTTAGCAATGATGATGGTTACTTTGCACCGGGCTTAAAATGTCTCCGTAACCACTTAGCACAAGCAAATGATGTGATGACTGTTGCGCCGAGTCGTAATCGCAGTGGTGCCAGCAATTCATTGACACTAGACAGTCCGCTACGTCTGCAACAACATGGCACACATGTCTACAGTGTGGATGGCACACCAACGGACTGTGTCCATTTGGCGCTAACAGGGCTTTATTCTAGCCCTCCTGATTTAGTGATTGCAGGAATTAATGCGGGGGCTAATTTGGGTGATGACGTTATCTATTCAGGAACCGTAGCTGCTGCAACTGAAGGGCGAAACTTAGGATTACCTGGAGTCGCCGTGTCGTGTTGTGCAAGTAACCCCGAACATTTTCAAACGGCTGCTGATGCAGTGTCAGTACTGCTGCCAAAATTGGCCCACCTAAATGCTGGTTCAGATACCATTTTAAATATCAACGTGCCAGATATTCCATGGACAGATATCAAAGGCTTCAGGGTGACTAAGCTGGGTAAACGCCACGTGTCAAAGCCTGCAATCAAGACGCAGGACCCTCGTGGGCGTGATATGTACTGGGTGGGGCCTGTTGGGGAGCGCTTAGATGAGGGTGAAGGGACTGATTTTCACGCTATCGAGCAAGGTTTTATTTCGATTACCCCGCTGCATATCGATCTGACCCAGTATCAAGCGATGTCAGCGACCAAGCAATGGCTAGAGGAAATGTGACAATGCGTGATCTTGATATTCAGGGGATTGGCATGACCTCGCAGCGTACACGTGACAGACTCATTGCTCAGCTTCGCGAGATGGGAATTGAAAATGAAGACGTTTTGCGCGTGATGCGCTATGTGCCACGTCATCTGTTTGTGGATCAAGCAATGGCTTCACGGTCTTACGAAAATTCTTCTTTGCCCATTGGTCATGCGCAGACGATTTCACAACCGTACATTGTTGCAAAAATGACTGAACTATTATTGCACAACTCTGTCCCAGAGAAAGTATTAGAAGTCGGCACTGGTTCGGGCTACCAAGCGGCGATTTTAGGGGGACTCGTTCGCGAACTACACACTGTAGAACGCATCACTCCACTGCATCGTAATGCCAGAGACCTGCTGTACCAGCTGGGCTATCGTAATGTGCGCACTCATCTGGCTGATGGGAGTTGGGGGTGGGAGCAATCGGCTCCTTATGATGCCATTATCGTGACGGCTGCACCAAAAATTGTCCCTGAGGCGTTATTACAACAACTGGCGATTGGTGGCCGATTAGTAATCCCGGTTGGAGGGGATGATGATAAGCAAGTTTTGCAAGTAATTAACCGTTCATCAAAAGAAACCTTTGATGTTGAGAACAAAGAAACGGTAGTATTCGTTCCGCTGCTGGACAAAATAAATTAAAAAAGTCCTTTAAAATGAAGCTGTTTTCGAATATATATAAGAAAGTAATTGAATTAGCGAGGCATCACAACGCGGAATATTATCTAGGAGGACTGAGTTTTGCAGAATCTTCGTTCTTTCCGATACCGCCAGATGTGATGTTAATGCCGATGAGCTTAGCTCACCCAGAACGTTGGGTTAGGTATGCTTTTTTAACAACAGTCGCTTCGGTGCTGGGTGGAATATTAGGCTATTTCATTGGTGTCTGGGCGTTTGAATGGCTCGAATCCATTCTTGTAACAGGGGGGTATGTTGAAGGGTTAGAACAGGCAAGAAACCTATTCGAAACCTGGGGAGTGTGGGCAGTATTGGCTGCTGGCTTCTCACCCATACCTTATAAATTATTCACAATAACTGCTGGCGCGCTTTCAATGGCCTTC
>JBMZDT010000252.1:0-4118 GCA_049614505.1 Leucothrix sp. | reverse complement strand
GGAGTTACTAAACCAGCCATCGTTAGTCACATTAATCAAAAAATCAGCGTCAGGTAAATCTTCGATAATCTCTTCGCCAAACACATCTTCATAGCAAATACTAACCTGCGCTTTGTATTCACCAACATTAACCAAACCATCCCCAGTGCCACGCGCCAGGTTATCATAAGGAATATTCATCCAACGCTCTAACCAACGCAAATGCTGTAGCAGCGGAATGTATTCCCCTAACGGCACCAAGTGACGCTTAGCGTACATATCAGGAGCGGGAGTATTATCACCTAGCACTACCACGCTGTTTTCAAAGCGACCATCATCGGTTTGGTGAAAGCCCCCAACAACCAACTTCGTATTATTCTCTATAGCCTCTTTTTGCATGGGTGCTAACACCAAGTCAGCAAACTGACTCAATAAACCAGGGACGGCGGTCTCTGGCCACACAATTAAATCACTCTCCCAATTTGCACGTGTCATTGCCATATAACGTTCAACCGAAGGCACACGCTGCTCAGGCAGCCATTTTTGTTCTTGAGGGATATTCGCTTGTAATAAGCTAACCTTCAGCTTTTTCCCACTGCCTTCAACCCAAGACTGTTGACCAAGCAGCCACGCCCCTGACACCAATAGGAGAATAGTGACTATCCCAACAATCTTGCTGAGATTCGACAGTGGTTCTTGAACACGCACATAGTTTGCTACTGGCACACTCACTTGATGGAATCGGTCTGTTTGAGTCGGCGACACGATGGCAACCAACGCACCTGCAATTAATGCGGTTACAAAACTCAACAACAATGCACCGCCCACGGGCACATAGCCAGCTAGCCATGTATCTACCTGTGAATGACCTAGTAATAACCAAGGAAAGCCCGTGAATAACCATCCACGCATCCACTCCACCAACACCCAAGCGCAGGGATAAATCACAATAAGCCTTAATGTCAGTAAGCTTTTAGTAAAGTAAGACGCAATCCAACCAAACAAGGCAATCTGTAATGCCAAACCAAGGACAAACAGAAACGTTAAAAAGCCTGCCAGCAGGATAGGTGCTTGAGCAAACCCATGCATGCTTTGAAATACCCAGGATGCTCCACAACCAAACAAGCCAACCCCAAATGCCCAACCCAGTTTCACCAGTTGCCTGCGGCGGTTGGTTTGAGTCATTAAGAAAAACAGTATCGCTGGCGCAAGGTAAGCCAGTGGGAAAACATTAAAGGGCGCAAATGATGCGACCAGCAAAGCCCCAGCAAGCAAAGCATACAAATAATAGCGCGTTTTAAAGGCAGGTTGCATATAGGCTCCTCAAGCTGCTTGAGCAGTCTGAACTTCCAGCAGTTGAATTCTGCGACTATCGCTGCGCAACACCCGGAACCTCACATCTTCGATCACCAGCTCTTCGTGTTGTTTTGGGATTTTACCAAACTCGTTGGTCACTACCCCACCCACCGTGTCAAATGTACAATCTGGTAATTTCATTTCAAAATAATCATTGAATACATCGATTTCAGTGCCTGCTAAGACCGTAAAACGACCACCGCCATGTTTACGAATATCCAACTTATCATCGATATGGTCATGCTCATCATCGATTTCACCAACGATCTGCTCAAGCACATCTTCAATGGTCACCAGCCCTGCCGTACCTGAGTATTCATCCACTACAACCGCCATATGGTTTCTACTGCGCCTAAAATGTGCCAACAGACTCTCTAGCTTTTGACCTTCAGGAACCACAATTGCAGGGCGCAAGATATCGTCTATATCAAACTCCTCTTCCCTACCCACATATTTCAACAGGTCTTTGGCTAACAGCACGCCTTCAACATCATCTAGGTTTTTATCCAAAACGGGATAACGCGAATGGCCTGCTTCTAATACCAGCTTCAATATAGCGTGGTAAGTATCATCGTGAAATACGGACTGGATGTGTGAACGTGGGATCATAATATCCCGCACTTTTAGATTATCTACTTGTATGACGCCTTCCATCATACTTAGTGAGTTAGGTGCAATAATATTTTTATGTTGTGCTGCACGTAATCTCAAAACTAATTCATCACTGCTTTCAGCAGAAAGATCGAACTTGCCCCGTACCCAGTTTTTAAGCCATGACGGTGGTTTAATTTTAACCTTCTTTTGTTTCATTATAAGGGTTAGGAACTCCTAATTCTCCAAGTAGCTTAATTTCTATGGCTTCCATTGCTAAAGCCTCTGATTCGATAATATGGTCATACCCTTGTAAGTGAAGCATGCCATGTATAACCAAGTGCGCCCAATGCTGCGCCGCTGTTTTTCTTTGTGTATGCGCTTGCTCAGCAACCACCTCAGCACAAACGACTAAATCCCCCAAATACCCTTGCTCGCTGTCATCTAAGACCCCTTCAGGAAGGTCACTAAAATCAGAGGGAAATGACAAGATATTGGTGGCGTAGTTCTTTTCTCGATAATCACGATTTAGGTTTTGAGCATCCTCTGTATTAACAACACGCAGTACCGCTGATGCTTCTCGCTCACCTAAATAGGCGGCGTTGGCACACTGAGTCAACCAAACCGCCTCAGGAATCAATCGTTCTGTGGCATTTTGTATTTCAAGTTGAAACATTATTTGCCATCAGCGCTATCATAGGCTTCAACAATCCGTTGAACCAACGAGTGCCTAACAACATCTTTGGGCTGAAAGAAGCAGAACTCAATCTCTTTGACACCCTGTAAGATATCAATGACATGTTTAAGGCCTGAAGTTTGATGTTTGGGTAAATCAATTTGTGTGATATCACCAGTCACCACAGCCGTTGAACCAAAACCCAACCGCGTTAAGAACATTTTCATCTGCTCAACGGTGGTATTTTGCGCCTCATCCATAATAATAAAGGAATCATTTAAAGTGCGCCCTCGCATATAGGCTAAAGGAGCCACTTCAATCACTTGTTTTTCAATCAGCTTATTGACTTTTTCAAAGCCCATCATCTCAAACAGCGCGTCATACATTGGCCGTAAATAAGGATCAACTTTCTGTGACAAGTCCCCAGGCAGAAAGCCGAGCTTCTCACCCGCCTCTACTGCTGGGCGCACTAAGACGATGCGGCGTATTTCATCCCGCTCTAGCGCTTCCACCGCGCAAGCAACCGCCAGGTAAGTTTTACCCGTACCCGCAGGACCAACCCCAAAAGTCAGGTCATGCCGCTGCACGCCTCTAATGTAATGATTTTGGTTGGGCCCACGACCACGAATCACACCTTTTTTGGTGCGAATAGTAGCCAAGCCAGAAGGTTCTGCTTCATCTTTGCTAGTACTTTCATGCAGGTGTAGATGCAGCACTTCAGGGCTTAGCTCTTCACTCGCTGTCAGCTGGTAAAGGTGCTGAAGTAGATCAGTTGCTTTATTAACATTGGCGGGAAGGCCACTGATAGTGAATTGTGGGCCACGATTGCTTATTTCAACATCCAAACCAGTTTCTAGCTGCCTGAGGTGTTGATCCAGCTGCCCTGATAAATTTATCAGCCGAGCACTGTCTGCGGGCTCCAAATCTATACTGAGTGAATGTAGATTTACATTGTCGTTATTAGAATTTTTCAAGTACTACTCATTCTCCTTTGATCCATTAAGAGCGATCGACTCGCTTACACAAAGCATACAACAATCAGATTCAACTTTACCATTATATTTATCTAATCGGTCTAATTGATTAGGCCTCAGAAACAAAAAAGGCGCCAACTCAATAGAGTGAACGCCCTTTTGTACACTAGCATTTATTATGGCGCTTTAGCCACCAAAGTCATCCAGTGCAATGTTGTCTTCTTCAACACCTAAATTATCCAACATATCGATTACCGCAACATTCATCATTGGCGGACCACACATGTAGTATTCCGCATCTTCTGGTGCTGCATGATCTTTCAGATAATTCTCATAAAGAATGTTATGAATAAAACCCGTATAACCTGTCCAATTATCTTCAGGTAGCGGATCAGAAAGGCCCAAGTGCCATTCAAAGTTCTCGTGCTCTTCTGCAAGCTTATCAAACTCCTCTGTGTAGAACGCTTCGCGTAAACTACGCGCGCCGTACCAGAAGCTGATCTTACGCTGACTCGCTAAGCGGCCTAACTGATCAAAAATGT
>JBMZDT010000251.1:0-4123 GCA_049614505.1 Leucothrix sp. | reverse complement strand
CCAGCCCAGCAACGGCTTGACGACCATGTAAATTAATCGCGATGCGTCTCAATAACGCCGATAACGCTTGCACCCACTGTTGCGAATCTAGCTCAGTATCTCGACCCAGCTCTTGTAAAGATGCCATCGCATGGTTAACCAGCTTGCGCTGTTTTTTATTCTTTTTATAGCTCATCCAGACAGCGACTAGTACACCCAATAACAACGCGGCGAGTAACCACCAACCAATCGCGGGCGGCCACCACTGCACAGCACTTGGCAAATGAATGTCGCGGAGTTGATCTAAAGGGTTCATACAACGACACCCCGCAGTTTAGCAATGCGCGTTTGCTCATCATCTGATGTAGAGATTTCAACCAATCGAGCATGACACTGTAAGGCTAGCTTCTGAATCCGCTCTGACTGTCTTTGATCATTTTTTTCATAATCATCACACAGTTCATTTTTAGCCGTGTTTAAGCGCAGAAAACGTAAGCCATCGCTCAACTTAAGCTGTGTCTTAGGGGGCAGTTGGTGCTCAAAAGGGTCACTGATTGAAACCAAAGTTACCGTCGCGCGTCGTGCAATACGTCGCAACTGCTGCTCAGCCTCTTGGCTCATACCACGAAAATCACTAAGCAGCACCACTTGACTACCAGGCGATAGCACGCGTCTCAGTCGCTTCCAGCTTTGACTCAAACTGATGCCCCCCTTGTCAGAGAAGTCCGGGGTTGCTTTTGACGTATCAGCGAGCTGCTGCATTAGTTGCAATACTTTTGATTTACTGCGTGCTGGGCGCATCTGTTGCTCACTGTCAGAAGACAGCAGCACACCGCCAACACGATCACCATCGAACCAGCTCTTCCAAGCTAATAAACTCGCTACTTCCGTCATTACAACCGATTTGAATTGCCCCCGAGTCGCAAAAAACATGCCGGGTCTTAAGTCGCACCACAATAATACGGGACGTTCACGCTCTTCTTCAAATAGCTTGGTGTGAGGCTCCCCCGTGCGCGCAGTGACTTTCCAATCCATGCTGCGAATATCATCACCCGGGCTATAAGGCCGTGACTCGGCAAACTCCATGCCTCGCCCTAGCTGTCGAACTTGATGGTTACCCGCTTGCTTAGTCGCTTTACGGTAGCGTCGTGGCTGCTGTAGCAATCGAGCAGACTGCTGCTGGGCAAACCAGCCCCTCACCTGTTTGCGTGGGCATCTTCATGACTAAGGAACAGCAACTAAGCTCAATAAGGCATCGATGACTTGATCACTGGTTTTGCCACTGGCTTCGCCTTCAAAACTTAAGAGGATACGATGACGCAGCACATCATGTGCAATGCTTTGCACATCATCAGGACCAACGTAATCACGCCCTTGTAGCCAAGCATGGGCTCTGGCGCAGCGGTCTAGGGCCATTGTGGCACGCGGGCTCGCACCAAAAGCAATAATATTGGCCAACTCAGCACTGTAAGCCTGTGGCTTACGGCTGGCCATGACCAACTGCAGCAAATACTCTTCAACGCTATCAGCCATGTACAGCTGCATTACCTGCTGACGGGCCTCACGAATATCCTCTTTACTAATGATCACCTCAGGCGCTGTCACCTGATGTTGAATATCTTGCAGGGCTTCAGCGCGATTGAGCTTTAAGATCTCTTTTTCAGCTTCCAAGTCAGGATACCCCACCCTAACGTGCATCAAGAAGCGATCCAACTGCGCCTCTGGAAGGTGATAGGTTCCTTCTTGCTCAATAGGATTTTGTGTCGCCATCACCATGAATGGCTCTGCAAGCTTATAAGTTACACCAGCCACGGTAATCTGCCGCTCTGCCATCGCTTCTAACAAGGCTGACTGAACTTTAGCTGGCGCACGATTAATTTCATCAGCCAACACCATATTGTGAAATAAGGGGCCTTTACGAAACTCAAAATCACCTGTTTGCGGTTGAAATATCTCAGTACCAGTGATGTCCGCCGGTAGCAAATCTGGCGTAAATTGTACCCGATGAAAATCCCCTTCAACGGCTTGACTGAGCACTTGAATAGCTCGAGTTTTCGCTAAGCCGGGGGCTCCCTCAACCAGTAAATGACCATCTGCTAACAAGGCAAGTAACAAGCGATTCACAAGGTCTGCCTGACCAATAATTTTCCCGCTGACGTAATTCTGAAGCTTGTCAAATTGTTGTTTCTGCTGCATGCTGCCGTTCCAAATTGTTATTGTATTACTGGGCAATGCGCTTACTTTGTAGCTAATCCCAGCGATTTCTCGGTGTGATATGGTAACAGATCCGCCTGTTTTCAAGGAAATTTCTGATCGTTAAGGATTCTTAATTATGACCATAAAATCAATTATTGAGCAGAAGCTTGAGCAAACCTTCAGTCCAGCGTTTTTGGAGGTTGTTAATGAAAGCTATATGCACAATGTACCGGAAGGTTCTGAGTCGCACTTTAAAGTGACGGTTGTATCTGTTGAGTTTGCAGATAAGCGGTTGATCGCTAGACACAGGCTGATCAATCAAACCCTAGCTGATGAACTCAATACGATACATGCACTCGCCATTCATACACTCACACCTGATGAATACTTTGCTAAAGCAGGTAAAGTGGCAGACTCCCCAGAGTGCTTAGGTGGTGGCAAGTAAGCAAACTCATCTGCCTGATTGATTGTGTTAGTGATCCTGATTAGGGCATAATTCTGCCCCTTTTTCCCTCCAGTTAAAATAAATATTATGTGGTTTAAAAATCTCTACCTCTACCAGTTTGAAAAAGAATTTGATCAGGATGCCGACACGCTTCATGAAGCATTGAGCAAAAAGCCGTTTGTTGATTGCTCAGCAACGCAACGCGAAAGCATGGGCTGGGTGACGCCTTTAGGCAAGAACTCAGATGCTTATACCCATGCAGTTAACGACTTCATCCTACTCACAATGGCACGCCAAGAGCGCCTATTACCCGCTTCAGTCGTTCGCGAAACACTTCAGGAGCGTGTCACTGAAATTCAAGAAACTGAAAGCCGTAGAGTCGGCAGCAAAGAGAAAAAAGAGCTCACTGAGCGAATTGAGGATGAACTACTACCCCGAGCATTTAAACGCACTCAAAAGCTTGATGCGTGGATAGATCTAAAGGGCGGCTGGCTAGTCGTTAACACCTCTTCTTCAACACGCGCTGAAAACTTCGCTACCCTACTACGCAAGACAATTGGTAGCCTACCTGTCGTTCCAATTAAAACAGAAGCCGTTAGCCCCGTGCTAACCGATTGGCTGGTCAACTACAAGCTACCCGAGCCCTTTGAAATGGGCGATGAGTGTGAAATGAAAAGCTTGGGCGATGATGCCGGCATTGTCGCTTTTAGAAAACATGAGCTGGGAACCGATGAAGTCAAAAGCAATATAGAAACTGGCAAAACAGTGTCTAAATTAGCCTTGGTTTGGGACAGAAAAATTAGCTTTGTTGTCAGTGATGATCTGGTCATTAAAAAACTGAAGTTTTTAGACGTGCTAGACGAAAAAATGAACGAAGAAGACCCTCAGTCTCACGAGGAACGCGTGGATATTGAATTTACACTCATGACAGGTGAGGTTTCTAAATTAATCCCTGATTTAAATGGACAGTTCAATAGCCAGTGATTGTAGGATTTATAGAAACAAAAAAGCCGAGCAAGTGCTCGGCTTTTTTGTACCATTGATAACTTGGGTTAAAGTAACGCTGTGCACTAAGCCGTTGCCAGAGCCTTCTCTGGTTCAATACCCAATTTTTCAAATAAACGCTGATCTTGGTTTTCATCAGGGTTATCCGTTGTTAATAAGCGATCACCATAAAACATCGAATTAGCACCCGCAAAGAAGCACAGAGATTGTGTTTGCTCATTCATTTCAGTACGGCCAGCAGATAGACGCACATAGGACTCTGGCATCAGAATTCTGGCTACAGCGACTGTTCGAATAAACTCAAAGGCATCTAGCTTATCAATGCCATCCAAAGGCGTGCCTTTAACCTGCACTAAGTCATTAATCGGCACAGATCCGGGATGCTCAGGCAAGTTTGCTAACTGCTGGAGCAACCGTGCGCGATCACGTCGCGTCTCACCCATCCCAAGAATACCACCGGAGCAAACATTAATGCCGGCCTCTCGCACATGTGCCAAT
>JBMZDT010000250.1:0-4172 GCA_049614505.1 Leucothrix sp. | reverse complement strand
TCGAACAATTGCCTTGTGTGATTAATATTGAGCTGCCTTATGTACCAGAAGATTATGTGCATCGGATTGGCCGAACGGGTAGGGCTAACGCATCAGGTTTGGCGGTGTCATTGTTTAGCGAAGAAGAATATAAGCAGTTGCAGGCTATTGAGCGCCTTCTTGGGCGTAAGTTTGAACGTGAGGTTGTTCCGGGCTTTGAGCCAAGCGTGAAAGGCTTGGTACATCCTTCTGAAGATGAAGAGTATGGTAATTTTGAGGCAGACGCTAAGCCTAGGCGTCAGGGGAACGCTAAAAAACGTCGCAGACGTCGGTAGGTAGATGTTGAATAAAAAAATCGAATGATTGCAATAGATTGGTAGGGCTAAAGATTGGGTTTTTTATGAAATACACTAAAAATTAGACAAAATCTCATGCAAGCTATAACCCCTTTGCTATACTTTGAGTATCAACGATTTCTAAAAAAGTGAACAATAAATGACAATCTTAGGCATCGATCTCGGTACCACCAACAGCGCCTGTGCGGTTTGGCGAGATGACAAAGTTGAGCTAATCCCCAATGCGCTCGGTGACTTGCTGACCCCCTCTGCTGTGTACATTGATCATGATAATAACATCCATATCGGGCGGATTGCCCGTGAGCGTTCAGTAACTAACCCCAAGCAAACCGCGCAGGTTTTTAAGCGCTATATGGGTAGTAACAAGACGGTAAAACTTGCAGGTAAAGACTACTCTGCGGTTGAATTGTCCAGCTTTGTGCTAGCTCGCCTTAAAGAAGATGCAGAGAAACACCTAGGCGAATCATTGACGCAAGCGGTGATCAGTGTGCCAGCGTACTTTAATGATACGCAGCGAAAAGCCACTAAGCAGGCGGGAGAAATGGCTGGCTTGTCAGTTGAGCGTTTAGTTAATGAGCCAACCGCGGCGGCTATTGCCTATGGTCTGCATGAAAAGCCAGAACATTCGCAGTTTATGGTGTTAGATTTGGGAGGCGGCACGTTTGATGTCTCTATTATGGAGTACTTTTCTGGGGTGTTGGAAGTCCATGCCTCATCAGGCGACAATTTCCTAGGTGGTGAAGATTTTCTAGACATCTTGGTCGATCAATACCTGAGCAAAGCAGATTTATCACGAAAGAAATTAAGCCCACAAGACTTGCAAAAAATTCAACTGCAAATGGAGCAGGTGAAGCGCGAGTTTAATACGGCTGAGTCGGTAAAAATTGAACCCATTATAAAAAATCAGACTGAAACCATTAGCATTAGCCGCGACCAATTTGCGGCGATGACACAGGAATTACTAAAACGCATTCAGCAGCCTATTGAAACGACCCTGCGTGATGCAAATCTGCGCCCTGTGGATCTGGATGATGTAATTTTAGTTGGTGGTGCCACCAGAATGCAGAGCCTCCGCTCCACCGTTGCCAAGATGTTCCGCCGTTTACCCATGGCGAATCTAGACCCAGATTTGGTGGTGGCCATGGGCGCCGGGATTCAAGCCGGTTTGAAAGCCCGTGATAAGGCATTGGATGATGTTGTGCTGACCGATGTGTCACCGTACACCTTAGGCACAGGCATTATCAATGAAGCGGATATTAGTGGCGTACAAGGGGACTTATTCAGCCCAATCTTAGAGCGCAATACGGTCATTCCAGCCAGCCGTGTTGCCGCTTATTACACGGTGTATGATAATCAGAAGGAGCTTGAATTTACGGTATACCAAGGCGAGAGTCGCCTCGTTAAGAATAATATTTCTCTCGGTTCGATCAATGTCAAAATTCCTAAAAATAAAAAAGGCAAAGAGGGCGCTGAAGTTCGTTTTAGTTACGATATGAATGGCTTGTTGGAAGTGGATATTAAAGTCATCAGTAATGGTGAGACGTACTATAAGATGATCCAGAATGCGCCGGGTGAACTCACTGACGAGGCATTGGCTAAGTCGCGTGAGAAGCTGGCTACCTTAAAATTTCATCCAAGAGAAGATGAAAAAAACCAGCTGTTGATTGCGCGGGCTGAGCGTTTGTTTGAAAGTCGCTTGGCTGATCAGCGGCAAGTGATCCAAAGCAGCTTACGCTATTTTGAAGAGATTTTAGAAAAGCAGGATAGCAAAGCAATTGAGCTGGCGCAGTCAGAATTTGGTGAATTTTTGGATAATTTAGAACAGGATCGCTTATTCTGATGGACTGTTGGGAGATCTTGGGGGTTGAGCGTTTTTCTGATAAAAAAGCCATAAAAATTGCCTATGCCAAACAGTTAAAGCAGCATCGTCCGGACGAAGATCCTGAAGGTTTTCAGCAGCTGCACCGCGCCTATAAATCGGCGTTGAGCTGGGTGCCCATTGCAACAGATGAACAGTTGATGTGGCCAGATTCTGAGCATGAAGCAATCAATAGTCCTATACATAGCACAGAGGGTGAAAAGCCTGATGATCAGGCATTGGCAGCGGCAATCCTAGATTCGCTACAGCGCCCTTTGGATGAAATTGGTATTAATAATACGGATAAATCACTCTCTGTCGTCACCGTAGGGCAGCCTACATTACTTGAGGCTGATGGGGTTGACGAGCAACTACAAGCGCTTGCCAAACCTAAGCTCAGTGAGGCGGATCGTCAGCTGTTAGATGAAATTCATGGTCAGGAGCACTTGCTGAGTGAGGATTGGCAAAATTTGTATGCCAAAGTGAGTGACATTATTCAGTCGCCAAAGCATTGTAATGATCTGAAGCAATGGCAGTTTCTTGGTTCGCTGGCATCGATGAATGATTTGGAGTTTCGAAAAGCAGCCAGTGATGAGGTATTTGAAATTGTTGCAGAGGTTAATGCGGTTTCACTGGATAATAAACATCTGCACGTCAAACGGCCGGTTTTAAATTATTTAAATCAGCAGTTTTCTTGGGATAAAAAATGGCAGGAATACCAACTACAGCACCCCAGAAGAATGCTGAATGCGGTGTATCCTTATCTTGAAGAGGCGGAAAAACCTACTAAGGGTATTAATAAAAAGCGCGAGCTGTATTATTACCGCCGTGGGGCTGCCTTTGCGATTGATTTATCCCTGCTGTTTCTTCCGCTCCCACTATTTGCTATCACCAAGGCGCTGTTTATTGCGGTTGGCCTAGAGGCATGGATGCAGCAACTAGCTATTAAAGGTTCTGATGCTTTTATTATATGGATGGGGATTTATCTATTGTTATTAATCCCTATTCAAGAAGCATCAAAATTCCAAGCAACCGTGGGTAAACGGTTGCTGAATTTGCAAGTGATTGATAAACGTGGTGATCGAATTGGTTTGTTACGATCATTTTGGCGCAGCTTGCTGACTGTCTTGTGCTGTGCTGCGGTAAAAGTGGTGGTGTTTATTAATTTTGCGTTGTCGTATTGGCGCTCAGAGATCTTGCAAGATACCTTGTCGCAATCCTATGTGATATTGCGACCCGGATACTTTGATAAATGAAACTCTCTTAACTCTCTCAAATCTCTTTAATTAATGCCAGCATATCGTCCGCTTTCATGCTGCCGCTCATATCACTGCCTTCAAGTAGGCTGTCTGCTAAATCACGTTTTTGCTGATGTAGCTTGATGATTTTCTCTTCAATAGTATTTTGTGCAACTAATCGATAAATCGTCACCGGCCTAGTTTGACCAATGCGGTGAGCACGGTCTGACGCTTGGTCTTCTACCGCAGGGTTCCACCAAGGGTCCATATGTACGACATAATCAGCTGCAGTTAGGTTGAGGCCTGAGCCGCCCGCTTTAAGGCTGATGAGGAAGACATTGCCTTCGCCTGCTTGAAACGCATCGACTCGTTCTTTGCGTTTAGCCATGCTGGTGCTGCCATCAAGGTACTGGTAAGGAATCCCTGCAGCGTCTAGGTGCTCACGAATCAGCGTCAAGTGTTTTACAAATTGACTAAACACCAATGCTTTGTGATTATTTTCTAATAAATCATCCAGTAGGGTCGCAAACTGATCTAGCTTACTGCTGGGTAGCGTGGTTTCAGGCATGACTAAGCGCGGATTACAGCTAGCCATACGCAAGCGCGTAATAGCAGCTAATACTTGCAGGTGGCCTGCTTCATTGTCAGATTTTTGGCCAGGCTCTAGCTCTTCGATCGCTTGTAAGCGTACGGCTTCATACAGCGATCGCTCGCCCTCGCTCAGAGGTACCTCTAGTGTGA
>JBMZDT010000249.1:0-4184 GCA_049614505.1 Leucothrix sp. | reverse complement strand
AGAAATCTACATTCCCGGTGCTGGTTGGAAAGGCTTTGACTCAACAACGGGCAAGCTGGTGGACAGTAATTATATTCCTATTGCGGTAAGCCCTCACCCTGAAGCAGTACCGCCTATTTCTGGGGCTTTTTCTGGTTTTATCGAGACCCCGCCAGTGATGGATGTTGTGGTTGATATTGTTGAAATTACGGAAAGTTTATAGATCTGGTCAACGCTTAGTAGAATATAAAGGACACACCATGCAAAACCTGACAGCTCAAGGTGAAAATATCGTTAGCGACCTTTCTAGTCGCTACAACTTAAGCCGTGAAGCAATAATACACATGCTTATATCCGTGAATAACGGCGGTGGCAGTATGGCTCAGTTTAGCAGCCCTGAATTGGGTGGATCTGGTCAGTGGATGCGCGGTGGTATGACCATGGTTGGGGATATGTTTAACAACGCCCTGAGGAATACGGTTGATAATCTCTGCACCGAGCTTTCTGATTCGCTGGCTAGTTTTCAAATCTTTCCTGTGGTTCCGGCTGGGGCACCTGAAAGTAATCAATGGTGGCCCAGTGACTTAGGTAATCCGTTTAGTAGTGGCTCTCAGAACAATACGCGTTACGCGATTTTTACTGGAAAGTTAGTGGTAGATGTCAATGGGCAGATCACTGTTTATGATACGCTGGATCATAATATTGGGGGTGTGAGTCAGCAACAAGGGAATGATTCTTCGCTCACGTTTTCAAGTCAGTATGGAACAGTTTTAGTGAAGCAACTGCCCGTTATTTCAGGGCAAAATCTGAATCAACAGCCAGAACAAGGTGAAGCAGAAGAATCGAACGTTGTTGAACCCGTGCAGGCTGACATGCAAGATGCTGACTCTTCTAAAACTGACTATAGTGCTGATGAAATGATTGTGTTGATTGGTAAATTGGCGCAGTTGAGAGATAGCGGCGCGATTTCCACGCAGGATTTTGAAGCGAAAAAGCTGGAGTTGATGGCTCGAATATAACCTATGAAAGTAGACATTAGAAATACCCAGTAGCCTGAGTCAACTTGGATTTCTGAACCGTGATGGCAAAAGTGTTTTCAAAATGGTGACAGCTTAAGCCATGAAGCAGTCAACACATAAACTAAACTGAGATTCTCTGCGTAATCTTGCATTGAGCAGAAATAAGTGGTGTGTGGAATTCAGCCATGGTTCAATCCTAAGACTTTAGAATAAAGTAGCATTGGAAAAGGACTTATTAGGCGCTGATGGATAAGCTAGGTTTATTGAAAAATAGTAGTCCGCTACCCGCTGAGCGACTGCGGCAGTTTTTTCTTGGCAGTAATATTACAGCCATTGCATTGATTTTAAACATTATTTTCTTTGGAGAAAGTTTAACGGGCGGCGAAAATGTCTTATTTTTTCGGTTAGATTTAGTTGCTCTCACGATTGGTGTCGCGGTTACATCATTATTATACGTTAAGCTAGGTCAGAGTCAGTGCGAGATTCTTAAAATCGTCACCGTCTTCTTGTGGTTGTGGGCTGCGGTTATGACGATTACCACTTGGTTCGTGGGTGGTCTAAACAGCCCTGCAGTTATTAGTTTTGCGATAATTTTAACTTTTGCTGCGCTGTTTACGGAGTTGATAGCCTTTTTAGCGTTAAGTAGCTTCCTAGCTTTGGCTGTGGTTTTGATGGGATTCAATCATATCTATCACTGGTTGCCACCACCATCTGAAATGCAGAGCCATGGCGTTTCCAGAATTGTTTGTGTATTGGCGTTAACGAGCTTGTCTACTTATGTGGCCTGGTTGCTTGGTAATATTCTAAAAAGCTCATTTGAGGGGTTGAAGCAAAAAAATCAGCGAGTCTTGCAGTCTCAAGAAATCATTCAGAAGTTAGCCGAGTGTGATGATTTGACGGGTTTGCTCAATCGCACCGGTGCAGAATCCTACTTTCAGCACATGTTGGGTAATCGTAATATTAACGATGATCATATTGTGGCTTACTTCATCGATTTAGATAGCTTTAAGAGTATCAATGACCTATTTGATCATCATGCAGGCGACCAATTACTGATAGAAACCAGCGACCGTTTAGATGCTTTACTTCACGGAGAAGATGACTTCGCTTGTCGCTTTGGTGGTGATGAGTTTGTGCTTGTCTTGTGCACAGATAGGCAGCTTGATGTGGCCGTGTTTGCTGAGAAAATAAAGATGTCACTCGCCAAGCCGCATCAAATTCTGGGTGCGGAGTCTGAGATTACAGCATCGATCGGGGTTGCTATTGGTTGTAATACGCCCAGCTTCGATGCCTTATGTAAAAAAGCAGATATGGCAATGTTTAAAGCCAAGCAGTCGGGGAAAAATCAATACCACTTGTACACTGATCAATTACAGCATGATTATATGCGTAATTTGAACATTGTTAATGATTTGAACAGTGCAATTGATAATCATTTATTAGACCTTTTTTATCAGCCAAAGGTAAATTTACAAAGCAATAAAATTGAAAGTGCAGAGGCCTTATTGCGGTGGAATAGGGGCAACGATGATGGGATTGGGCCAGAAGAATTTATCCCTATTATCGAGTCAACAGAGCTCATTCACAGTATTGGCGATTGGGTCATTAATGAGGCCTGTTTAGCGTGCAAAAAGTGGCACAGCGAAGGTGAATTCATTAGAGTGGCCGTTAATGTCTCTGCACTACAGTTAACCCGGCCAAGCTTTTACCAAACCGTTGCTGACACATTGGAGAGGGTTGGTTTAGCTCCTGAATTTTTAGAAGTTGAAATCACTGAGCATTCACTGATTAGGGAAGAAACCGTCGTCAATACACAGTTAGAAGCATTAAAAACACTGGGTGTTAGCTTGTCCATTGATGATTTTGGTACGGGCTATTCAAACTTGGCCTATTTAGCGCATTTGCAGGTAGACGTCTTAAAGTTAGATAGGAGCTTTGTCTCTAAACTCACAGTGTCCCAAGAGTACTTAGCCATTGTGACTGCGGTGATCAAAATGGCAAAAATGTTGGGGATGAAGGTGGTAGCAGAAGGTGTTGAAACGCGTCGCGAGCTTGAGATACTGGCGGATTTGGATTGTGATTATGGGCAAGGGTATCTGTGGTCAAAAGCCATGCCAGATTCAAAGCTGCTGAGTGTCATCAAGAACTTTTAACGACCGGCTGTGCTTATGCGCTAAGGCATCATTCGCTCGTGATAACTTCTCCGTCAGTGCCTGCTCATCCTCTCTGGCCACCGCAATGGCAATTGCCAGCGTATCTAGCAATGCTAGCTGGGACATGCGTGATTTAATTGGCGCATAATGCGTACTGTCCTCCTGCACATCAATTGGCAGCACAATATCAGCCATTTTCGCCAGTATTGACTGCCGCGCTGTAATTGCAATGGTAGTGGCACCATTTTGCTTAGCTAGCTCAACACTATTTAGCAAATCCGTAGAGCTGCCCGAGTGACTTACCGCAACCACAACGCAGCCTGGTGTTAGCAAAGTCGCTGATACGCAGTGAATATAAGGATCACTGTAAGCCACAACCGGCGCGCCTAAGCGAAAGAACTTCTGCTGTGCATCGCTGGCCACAATGCCCGAGCCGCCTTGGCCGTAAAACTCAATACGTTCCGCTTTGAGTAATGCGTCAACCGCTTTGCCGAGTTCAGGGCTGTCTAAATTTTTACGAGTCTCTTGTAAGCTGGCAATCGCGCTGTCGATAATTTTGTGGCCAATCTTCAGCGGCGAGTCATTTTGTGTTATGTCTACTAGCAGCTGATTACTAGATTGTGGAATGGACTGTGCGAGTCGTAGCTTGAAAGATTTATAGCCGTCGAGGCCTAATGTGCGGCAGAACCGAATGATGGTGGGCTCGCTGACGCCAATTTCTTTGGAAAGCTCACCAATGTGCCTACCCATGGTTTGTTTGGGATGAGCCAATACATAAGTAGCAACGCGGGATTCGGCCTTACTTAGGGTGGGTAGTATCGATTCAATTTGCGACAACATAAGGTTTGCTTCCTATGTTCAAAACAATAGTTTGGTAATTTAGTTACATGATTGGTGGCAATGGCATTCCAATAATTACAGAATAAACCTATAATGCCGTTATTATGTAGTTAAGCTACACATTAAATAATTTATGCAGGGGAGTCAATAATGACTACGCTAAACTCGGTTGTCGACAGTGTAACGGATAGAA
>JBMZDT010000248.1:0-4204 GCA_049614505.1 Leucothrix sp. | reverse complement strand
CTACTGGAAGGTGGATGATTGGCAGAGTATTAAACAAAAAAATCATGATCGCTGGTTCCCATTTTCAAATAAAGAAGGCATTGGTCCTAAAGAAAACGAGGGATCAAATGGTCTGAAAGTAGGGTTAGAGGAAGCAGCCGCATTTTGGAAGCAAATCAATAAGCAGCACAATCAGTCAAGCCTGCCACACCATCATAAAATTGCTTATGTTTATGGCTTAGATGCACACACGCCTTGTGGGTTAACACAGGACAGTGAGCGTTTGTTTTTACATGGCACCACGCGTGGTGATGGGTCGGTTAGTTGGGACTCTGGCCGTTTGGAGGTTTTAGCCCAAGCTGAGCGGGAATGGTACATGCCAGTGCCGCATTCTAACCTGACCAATACACCCGAACACTTTGCTGCGATTGCTGAATTACTGCGCGATGGTAAAACACGCAAACTATCAAAAAAAGCGCCCCGTACTCGCAGTAGTGCTGCTGAGAGCTACCATTATAACGCGGGCCCTGTACTACAGCCTGGTGCAGAGGATTTAGCGTTGTCGTTTTTTGGTGGACGCCCACACCGTCAGCCGGAGCCTGATACAACGCAGGTTTTAGAGGTTAGCGTACGGGCGATGGATCTGCGTTTTGCACGATACCCAATTATGTGTGGGCACTATGTGGGGGATTCCATTGCCGGTGCGGAGGCGGATATTGATCATCATTTGCTAGGCGGTGCTTTAAGCCAGCGTGAGCGCTTAGGTATTTATGCAGGCGACTTAGGCACGAGTACCGTTGTATTAAACTCAAGAACCAGTGAAGAGAAACACCGTGGTAGTGGTCGTGGAGCGATTATTGTTGGTTTGGGCGAGTGGAGCAAAATTAGTGCGGATGCGCTAAAAGATACAGTCAGGGATGGTGTATTACAGTATTTGCTACACACGAGTGAATGTCAGTTAGATAACGATGAGACGAAGCAGGATATAAGTGAACTGAGCTTAAATAGCCTATTGTTGGGCTATAATTCGACGACACATATCACTGTTGCTGGCTCAATGGAGGCGATTGTTAAAGGGGTTTGTGAAGCAAACCAACAGTATCAATATAACCGTGGTAAGCAACCTGAACGCGCCATTCGTAAGCTGGAGTTTATCGAGTTTTATATGGATACGGCGATTACTGCGGCTTACTCCGTTCGCGAGCTTCCCTACCGACTAGAAAAAGAGTTAAAGCTGATGCAGGCGCGCATTGTGCCAAAAACTGAGCTGCAATTTAAAGAGGGCATGCGTCAACGCTTGAGTGAGCGTTCTACGGGCAATGGGTATTGGTCACGCTTAATGGTAACTGATGCAGATCAAAGAGATGCTGCCTGTCCCGCGCATTGTTATGAAAACAAGGTGTCTCCGATTCCCCAGCCAGTGCTAGACACGATAAAAGCTCAAGGGGCTATTGCAGACAATGCCTCTTTATCTGGTGAGCAAACTCGCCAGCAGCCTGTATTGGCGAAACCCTATGCGGTCGCTGAACGCATCAAGTATGTCTATCTGTCAGAACGTGCGCGTGCAGAAGCCATTAGCCAGCAGCGCCAACCTGGATTAATTGAAGCGTTGATCAAAGATGCGATTAAAGATTGTCATTACAATCCAGATATTAGCCGCACGCTTTTTCAACTAATGGTGCCCGTAGAGTTTAAGTCTTCGGCACGCCAAACCAACCGCTTGTTGCTTGTTTTAGATGGTTATACCGCGAATCTACCGTGGGAAATGTTACAAGCGGATGATGAGCCTTTGGCACAAAAAATGGCGATTGTGCGGCAGTTAGTATCCACACGTTTTAGAAGAACGGTCATTGCCAGCACCGCCAAAACGGCCTGTGTGATAGGTAACCCATCAACGGCGGGTTTCTATCGCCATTTTCCACATCACAACCAGACGCAATTTAATGCTGACTACAGTTTAGCAACACTCAGTGGGGCGACATCTGAGTCACAAGCCGTTGCACAAACGCTGCATGAGTGTGGTTACGAAGTCGAAAAATTATTCCCAAGGCAAGCCAGTGACAAGCCTCACCACACAGCAATCGATGTATTTAATACCTTATTTAAACGTCCTTATCGTATTTTGATGATTGCGGCGCATGGTGAGGTGAATATTCGAGGGGTTGATGGTAAAGAGCGCACCGGTGTGATTTTGTCAGATGGCGTGATGTTAACGGCTGCGGAGGTTGGGCAAATGGAAGTGGTGCCCGATTTAGTCTTTCTTAACTGTTGCCACCTCGCTGCAACGGATAATCAGCCAGAGGTTAGCTATAACCGTTTAGCCTATAGTGTGTCTCGAGAGTTGATTGAGATGGGCGTGCGCTGTGTGATTGCCGCAGGTTGGGCGGTTAATGATGCTGCGGCAAGCACCTTTTCTAAGACCTTCTTTAAGCACTTTGTCGAAGATGGTCAGCCATTTGGTGACGCGGTGTTAAATGCACGTCAGCGAACGCATAAGCTCCATGCTGATTTGAATACTTGGGGAGCCTACCAAGCTTACGGTGATCCGAATTATGTGTTGAGTGTTGATAATGAGCAGGATGTTAGCAGCGAGGAATGGACGCCTGTTGCCCCTCAAGAGCTGGATCAACGTTTGTCATCGAAGCTGGTTGATATTCAGCATTTGGGAGAGAAGAGTCAGCAAATAGCGTATAAACGTTTGGTCAATGAGATTGATAATGACTTAAGTCGGGTGCCCCAGGCGTGGATTAGCAAACCCAGTACGCAATACAAGTTGGCCCAATTATACGGCAGTATGTTGCCGGAAGGTTTTGAAAAAGCCCGCGCAGCTTGTCAACGTTCTATTTTTGAGCAAGATCGGGATAAAAAAGTGCCGATCGTGGCGCTAGAGCTCCTGGGAAACCTTGAGGCAAGGCAGGCAGAAGCATTGTCCGAAGCAGCAGAAGCATTGCTGGCTAACGTTAATAAGGTAGAGCAGTCAGATCAAGCTAAACGGCAAAAAGATAAGCAGATCAAACCGTTAAAAGAGCAGCGTGCACAGTATTTTATTGAGGCTAACGAACTGGCGACTAGTGCGATTAAGCGATTTGAAGGTTTATTAGGTATTACTCACGAAATGCACAAAGTATTGCAAGGAGGCGAAGGTAGTGCTGATGTGGCTACCAATACCGAGCGTTTTGCCCTCTTAGGCAGTGCCTTAAAGTGCAAGGCTGTTGTGCTGTGCCGCCAAGGTAAAAGTTGGTCAACAGTTCGTAAAGTGCTAGAAGCTAGTGCTAAGGCGTATAGAAAAGGCGAAGGTGTGTCGTTTGACTATAAGTTTGACCCTTATGCGAGCATCAATTACCTACAGTTGTCAGGTGTTTTGAATCAGCCTGTTGAAAATGCACAGCAGCACATTGAAAAATCCCAAGAAGCGGCAAGGCGCAATTTTCTGAAAACGTTGGATTTTTCTCCCGCTGTATCAGTTGCTGATGCGGAAGTAGCGGCGTTTTTATTGTCTTTATCTAAGTCCATCACACCAGAGAAAGCACTCGATGTATCGGATCAAGCAGAGGCATTATTAGATTATTTTGAAGACTCGGTAAAGGATGTGCCACGTAGTAGCAGGCAATATCATACCGTGGTGCAGCAACTGTATTGTTTAGCACTTTTCTTAAAAAAACAGGCTGTGCCAGTGAGAGGGGACAAAAGTGACGTTAAAGCGCTTAAACAGCGAGCCCAGGAAAAAGCTAAGATACTGGAAACCGTTGCCACTGAATTGAAAAAACAGTAGCCAAATGAATGACAAAACATAGGGAGTATGAAATGTCAGAACACGCTCGGCAGGACAAAATTAATCAGGCTTTACAGGCGTTTCAGGACGACTCTGTCAGTTTCATGAACCAGCAACCAGAGAAACGTAATCGTCAAAATCAGGTGGTTAAGAATGGAACTGTCTTTGCTGAAAAAGATATTGCCAGTAAAGACTTCGTTACCATTCGTGATGGTGTGAGAAGAGCATTGGCAGCGGGGCAAGATGACGCAACACGTGCCTCTTTTAAGTCAGATGATTTGGCACAAAATATTGTTGATACGTTTAAATATTCGCAGTTAGAGGACATGGAAGCAGCGGGTTTGATGGATGCGGCATTAAGTGAATCACCTTGGTCAGATGACTATTGGGCGATGTACTCAGGGATTTTAGGTAAGCGTTATGCTGATCCTGAATTCCCACTGACAAAAGACC
>JBMZDT010000247.1:0-4204 GCA_049614505.1 Leucothrix sp. | reverse complement strand
TCAGCGCCTGCATTGAGCATGCGCCTCACATCTTCAACTTCGCGTATTCCACCACCCACAGTGAGTGGGATAAAAACCTGTGAAGCAATTTTTTCAACCATGTTAACCGTGGTTGCGCGATTGTCTGAGCTTGCAGTTATATCTAGAAAGGTGATTTCATCAGCACCTTCACGATTATAGCGTGCTGCAACTTCAACAGGGTCGCCTGCGTCTCTGATATTAACAAAGTTAACACCCTTTACTACCCGACCATTGTCTACATCCAAGCAGGGGATAATGCGCTTTGCTAAACCCATTAACCTACATCCCGTTCGTCAACGTATTGTTGAGCTGCTACCAAATCAATTGTTCCTTCATAAATCGAGCGACCTAAAATCGTGCCAGTCACCCCGCGATGTTCGACATCACACAAACCGATAATGTCATCCATATTGGTAACACCGCCGGAGGCAATGACGGGTATTGAAATGCTTTCAGCAAGCTCGACGGTTGCGTCAATATTTACACCCTGCATCATGCCATCACGAGCGATGTCAGTATAAACAATGGCGCTAACTCCAGCTTTTTCAAATTTTTGTGCTAAATCAATTGCAGAAACATTTGACTCTTCTGCCCACCCCTCTGTGGCGACCATGCCATTTTTTGCATCTATTCCAACAATAATATGGCCAGGGAATTGTTGGCAAAGATCAATAACGAACGCTGGGTCTTGTACAGCTTTGGTGCCGATGATGCAGTATTGAACACCTGCATCTAAATAGGCTTGTACGGTCTCGGCATCACGAATACCACCACCGATTTGAATCGGTAAGTCAGGGTAAGCGCAAGCGATGGCTTTCACGACATCGCCATTGACTGGCTTGCCTTCAAAAGCACCATTCAAATCAACGAGGTGTAAACGTTTAGTGCCAGCGTCTACCCAGCGTGTAGCCATATCCACAGGGTTATCTGAGAAGACTGTCACATCGTCCATTAAGCCTTGGCGTAGGCGGACACATTTTCCATCTTTTAAATCAATTGCGGGGATTAATAACATTAGTTTTGACCATCCCATTGGGTGAAATTTTTAAGCAACTGCAAACCATCATCCGCACTTTTTTCTGGATGAGCTTGTATAGCAAAGACATTGTCTTGTGCGATAGCGCTGGTGTATTGAATGCCGTAGTCGGTTGTTCCAGCGGTTAGTGCGGTGGTTTCAGGCTCTAAGAAGTAACTGTGTACAAAATAGAATCGACTGCCGCTCTCAATGCCTTTCCAAAGTGGGTGGTTTTGTGTGTGATCAATGCGATTCCAACCCATCTGCGGAATCTTGAGACGTTCGCCACTCGCATCGGTACGGCCAATTACTCCATTAAAGTGTTTGACTTGGCCTTTGTATGCGTTCATCAAATCAACGCCACCGTTTTCCTCACTTCGGCTCATCAGCACCTGCATGCCCATGCAAATGCCCAAAAAGGGTTTGCTTCGGGCCGCTTCGCTTACTACATCAATCAGTTCATGAGACTGTAGCTCGCGCATGCAGTCGCGTGAAGCCCCTTGACCAGGGAAGACGATGCGGTCGGCTCTTAGGATATCTTCTGGGTTGGCGGTAATGCGTATTTCAGTGTTTGCTGGTGCAACATGCTGCAAGGCTTGAGTCACCGAGCGCAAGTTGCCCATGTTGTAATCGACAACAGCAATAATTGACATGTGATAGAGACCTTAGAGCGCGCCTTTCGTTGAAGGGAGGATGCCCTGCATACGGGCGTCGTGCTCGGTTGCCATGCGTAATGTGCGGCCAAATGCTTTAAAGATGGTTTCAGCGATGTGATGTGCATTACGACCACGTAAGTTATCCAAGTGCAAAGAAACCTGAGCATGGTTTACAAAGCCTTGGAAAAACTCATGAAATAAGTCGGTATCAAAGGTGCCGATGTGGCTGCGTTTATAATCAACAGTATCGATTAAGGAAGGGCGCCCACAAAAATCAATCACTACGCGCGATAATGCCTCATCTAAAGGTACATAAGCATGGCCATAGCGGCGGATGCCTTTTTTATTACCAACAGCTTTTGCAAAGGCTTGGCCAAGGGTAATACCAATATCTTCTACGGTGTGATGCGCGTCTATATGTAGGTCACCATTGGCAGAGATTTCAAGGTCAATCATGCCGTGGCGTGCCACTTGTTCTAACATGTGATCAAGAAATGGGATATCTGTGTCAAAACGCGCCTTGCCCGTGCCGTCTAAGTTAACAGACACCGTAATTTGTGTTTCTAATGTGTCGCGTTCAACAGTTGCAGTACGTTCAGCCATAGTCAGGTTTACTCAAGTTAGTATCCTCTCGATTGTAACACTTCAATAATATGGATGCTCAGCAGAAAATGACAAGGCGCTTGTTAGATAAACTAACGTGGCACAAAAGCGTGAACTTTTTTTGAATGAGCGGGGTCTCTCTAGATTCTATTAATTATGGAAATTTAAAAAAACTATTACCAAAGCGAGATGGTTCGAACCTAGCAATAAGTAAAATGAATCTATGAATGTTATTTGAGGATGCTGGCTGTGTTTTGAGTGTCCTGATTGATTCTTATGCGTTGCTACCCTTGTCTTAGTTAATATAAAGCAGTTTAAATGAATAATGTATACTTTTAGTTTATTTTTTAAACAAAACAACGACGAAACGAGCTTGAAACCAAAATTTTAGGGCTATAAGATTCACGCTCTTTTGGTTTGGACCCCTCGCTAAAATAACTTGGGGCTATAAAATATGAATGGTTTGTTCTTTAAGCGTTCTTGGTACATGGCATTAATTGTGCTTATGTTACCGTTTTCGAACGTAAGTTTTGCCGAAGAAAAAAAGAAAACGTACGATACTCAACAATTGGTTCGTGATGCAGCCATACTCTACAGGCAACATAAGCTTGCAGAAGCCGCGAAGCAGGAAAAATCGGTTAAGTTAGCGAAAGCAAAAAAGCGAAAAGCATTACGTTTATCAAAAGCAAAGAGGCTTTTAAAATCTAAAAAGAAGGCGCGTTTGTCAAAAGTTGCAAAGACCAAGCGATATAATCGCGGTCGATTTAAACGCCAGATGACTGTAACAGCCACCGCTTATACATCACACGTTAACCAAACAGACAGCACGCCTAATATTGCTGCTTGGGGGGATCGTTTGAAACCAGGCATGAAGGTGATCGCCGTTTCTCGTGATATGTTGAACGTATATGGTTTAAAGCATCGTTCAAAAGTTAAGATTAAAGGACTGGATGGTGAGTATCTGGTGCTGGATAAGATGAATAAACGTTGGAAAAAGAAGATTGATATCTATATGGGTAAAGATCTTAAAAAAGCCTTCAAGTGGGGCCGTAAAAAGGTTGAACTGCAATGGAACTAGGCATTTAATAATGCTTTGAAAGGATTCTAAGAAAGCCCCTGCTCATTGAGACAGGGGCTTTTTTGTGGTTAATTTAACTACCAAAATCCATGTTTATTATTAATAAACGGCTAACTGTTCTGAAAATTGCTGCTATATTTAGGCTGAGTAAGGGAACAAAAATAGATGAACTTGCTCCAATAACGATACACCGAATGATTTGTGAGGGAATTTGTGATGAGAATGTACAAGGCAGGCTGTGCTTTGTTGTTGCTGCTTTTAACTGCCAATGGCTTGGTAGGATGTGACAATGCAGATGCAGAAACGGATATTAACAAGCCTGTTGAGGCAAACACTGCTTTCAATTGGTCCGAGGTGAGTGAGCGACACACACAAGGCATCATTTCCCGTCATTCACCGATTCGTTTTGAGTTTAACCGCGATGTGGTGACTAAAAACAAGGTAGGTGCTGATGCTTCTGAGGTCATGAGTCTTTCGCCCAAGGTTGCGGGCAGTGCGACGTTTGTTTCCTCCAAAGCGCTGGTGTTTGTACCTAAAGAGCCACTGGAGTCTGGTAAAAGCTATGCCGTTAACATTGCATCGACTGATTTAATCAATATTCCAGCCAGTGCAGCACCGCTCAGTTTTAGCGTTAACGTCATTCCTCTGGAGTTTGAGGTGCGTAGTAATGCGTTGATTGCATCGGCTGATACTGGTCGCAAAATGAATTTAACCGGTGAGCTACTGACCTCTGATCGGGTTATGCCTGATGCAGTAAAGCAAATGCTAACCGCAAGTTTCCAAAACAAATCCCTATCAATCGACTGGTTATTTGATGAGAGTGGTAAGCGC
>JBMZDT010000246.1:0-4207 GCA_049614505.1 Leucothrix sp. | reverse complement strand
CGTCATCAAACCGCCATCAACAATGTCACCGATGTGTTCCATATTGGTTGTAAAGCTCAGTAAATCGAGCGCTTTCTGACTTTCTTCTTGCGTCAGTTCTTCCTGTAGTATTTGCGCGATATAGAGCTTGATCTCGACATACAAACCATCAACTGAATCATCCATCCGAACGACATTGCTAAGTTGCTCCCGATCATTATCGCGTAATACGGGGTACGACAGGTTTAGCATTTTCTGTACGATATTCGCCATATTTAACGTTTCGCGTTTGGCACAAGCCAAACACACCGCAGGCGATGACATATTATTAAAGTCTAGGTGCTTAGGTTTGGAGTCGTCCTCTTCAATATTCATCGCTGGTACTAAACTGTCAACCAACGCAATTAACGGCTTGGCTAAGATGATGCCAATAATCGCAACCACCAGATTCAAGCAGAGATGAAAAGCGGCAGGAGCAAATCTTGCGGAGAACAAGCCCTCTTGCCCTTGTGGAAACAAAGGAATCAATGTTTGATCAATAAAAACGGCGGCCTGTTCAATGACAACGGCGATTAATGGCAATACTGCAAACACCGCCGCACCGCGAATCAGTAAATTTGCGATGACGGGAATGCGCGCATCTCGGTGAGCATTCCAATTAGATAAAACCGGTAACAGGCCACTGCCAAGGTTTGCACCCAACACCAGTACTAAACCCCCTTCGATACCCACTAGACCCGAGGTAACAAAACCCATTGCCAGCAGCACCACCGCTAAACTTGAATGAGCAAGATAGGTTAAACCCAGTGCAAACAGCAGCAGAAAGACTGACTGCATTTCTAACACTCGCACCACAGTAATAAAATCATCAAAGGTTGCTAAATTTTTAGCGGTGCTCGAAATCAGTGACAGCGCCAATAGAATCATGCCTAAACCGGCAATTGCCCGAAATACATTTTTGGGTTTGCTCCGTGAAAATGACAAAAAGCCAAAAATGCCAACAAAGAGCAACAGTGGCGAAATGAAGCTGACTTTTTGCGATGCCAACAGTACGGCGACCGCGGTGCCCACATCCGCCCCCAAAATAGTGATAAAAGATGCGACGACACTAATCACGCCCTGCCCTGAAAACGTCGCTGCAATCAGTGCCGTTGCGGTACTGCTTTGTAATAACGCAGCTATCAACAGGCCCGATGCAAAACTCGGCAGTACCCGCCCCTCTGCTTGTTGCGCAAGTCGTTTTAGCGAAGTGCCATAAGCACGCATGATTCCTGTGCGCACCATTCTTAAGCCCCATAGCAACAGCGCTATCGAACCAAGCAATTGTATTAGTAATTCCATTAGATATTGTTTTGTTGTATTTGTTTACATAAATACTAGCAGAATCCTCAAGAGAACGGCGGCAAACCAGACCAAAGTATTCTTCCAATAAGCTTTCTGCCTGCAATTTTAAATTCCGGTATGATGACTACGAACTCAGTCATCAACCTTGCCATGAAAACCTTGTATACCCTACTGCTCAGCAGTGCTTTGCTTGTCGTCACGCTACTCTGGCTCAGTAGCTATACTCATCATTCGTCGATTGGTATGGATCACGATGAAGTACAACAAGGTCGTATCCTGCATACGTTTTATCGCATCAACTGGACGGGACACGGCTCGATACTCATTGGCTATGGCAGTGCCTGGAAAACCCTTGATCCTAATCGTCCCCTAGAACGATTTGATCCAGCATCTTCTCTGTTAAAACCTGCTAAACAGCCACCTGTGACTCACTCATTCTGGAATGAATTAGGGTTTTGGTACATTAAATCGCCCAGTCCCCGCCCAACGCTTTGGCTAGGCGTACCCAGTTATTTGCCTGTGATGTTGCTTGTCTTGCTGTTATTGATCAGTGTACGCCAGCTCAGAAAACCCCACTAACGTATACTCAACGCTAATGCCTACTAAAAATGCTGAAAACCTTCAGCAGATAGTCTATTGCCCGCTTCATCAACAATATTACCGATATCCCCAGTTAGCGTTCCAATACATTGAAAAGCAAACCCACACTGCTGCATTTCAGCAACAAACTGCGCTTGATTCTGCTTAGGAATACTAAACAATAGCTCGTAGTCATCTCCGCCACTGAGTGCTAGTTTGAGCTTTTTGTCTTGTTCCATCGGGTACAAACAATCTAATGCGGCCGAGAATGTTAGTGCTGAGGTCTCTATCACTGCGCCCAATCGAGACGCTTTTAAAATATGCGATAAATCCTGTAACAAACCATCTGAGATATCCATACAAGCATTGGCGTATTGCCTAATGACACAGCTTTCAGCCACTCTAGCAGTTGGGCGATTCAAACGTGAAGTGCAATAGCGTTGCTCATCAGACAACACATCAAGACGCTCTTGATGAATATGCAACCCGGCCGCTGCATCGCCTAAGGCATTGGTAATATAAAGTGAATCCCCTAGCTGCGCGCTACTGCGTGTAAGCGCTTTACCTATCGGCACCTCACCCATAATCTGTATCGAAACAGTGCATGCACCGCGCGTTGTGTCCCCACCGACCAGTGAGACATCATACGCTTCAGCCGCTTGTCTTAGTCCTAAAGAGAATCCTGCTAACCATTGAGCATTGTATTCCGGCAGTGTTAGCGCTAGGGTAAACCAGCGCGGTACTGCCCCCATCGCGGCAATATCACTAAGATTCACCATTAGTGCTTTGTAGCCAATATCCTCTGGTGTGGTGTCTATGGGGTAGTGAATACCCGACACTAGCGTATCTACTGAAACCACGAGTTCGTGAGCCGATGACACTGCCAGCACTGCCGCGTCATCCCCAACACCAAGGACTACGCTGTCAGATTGTGAGGGCCAACTAAAATAGTCATCAATTAAACCAAACTCACCCGCCACGATTTATCGAGTGCCAGTTTCTAGCTTACGTAATTGACGTGCTAACTTATCTAAAATGCCATTAACAAATTTATGTGCCTGATCAGCACCAAACTTTTTGGTGAGGTTAACTGACTCATTCACCACAACCTTAAACGGTACTTCAGGGTGATTTTTCAACTCAGTCGTTGCAACCCTCAGGGCCGCCATTTCAATTTGATCCAACTGTTCAGCACTGCGATCTATCAACGGTAGAATCAAATCATCAAGCTCTTTAACATGCTCAATCACATATTTAACTAACTGTTGAAAGTACGCCGCATCCGCCTTGCGAAAATCCTTAGACAGGTCACGGTCATCCTGAATCGCCAAATAAATATCTTGATAAGAATTTTGAGTCATCTGCCATTGGTAAACCGCGATCATGGCCAATTTACGTGCCAGCTGACGCTGACTTATTAACTGTTTGATATCGTTAGGCTCAGTCATGTTACACCCGTGCCTCTTTTGCTTGTAGCGTCTGGATAGCACCAGCGGCTTGTATAATACTGATAAACATGGATTAAACCTGCTTGTTCGCGAGGGTCGCAATGATACGCCAATCGTCACCAATTGCACGCATATCCTTTATTTTCAGATCAATTCTATCGTGCATGGTTTTAAGCGGTGGTAATGCAAATGCACCCAGCGCATCGCCACCCAATAAATGTGGCGCCATGTATAGTAAAAGCTCATCTGCGAGTCCTTGAGCTAGCAAACTACCGCACAGTTTAGCACCAGCCTCTGTATGGATTTCATTGATTTCACGCGTAGCCAAGTCAGTTAATATTAACGATAATGACATGGGTACAGTTTGTTCATCTTGCCCTATCACTACGACTTCAGCACCCGCTGACTCTAGTGCCTGAATCGTATGTTGACAGTTACGCTGCGTGTAGATCAGCGTTTCTCCAGGAAGGCTTAATAATTTTGCACTGGCTGGACAGCGCAGTTGCGAATCTAAAATTACTCTTAGTGGCTGCCGAACCTCACCTTGTATGGCTAACTCAGCCGCACTAAGCCTCACGGTCAGTGAAGGATCATCAGCTAGTACAGTGCCAATGCCTGTTAGAATTGCTGAGCTCTTAGCACGCCAATATTGAACGTCTTTCCGCGAGGACTCACCAGTGATCCATTTACTTTCGCCACTGGCTAATGCAGTTCTCCCATCTAAGCTTGTCGCCATTTTTACACGCACAAATGGCCGCTGCTGCTCCATGCGTTTGATAAAACCCGGATTAAGCTCGTAAGCGTCTGCGGTTAATACACCGCTGATGACCTCAATCCCTGCGGCACTTAACATCGCC
>JBMZDT010000245.1:0-4224 GCA_049614505.1 Leucothrix sp. | reverse complement strand
AACCTCAGGATCAACATCCAATGCCTTCAAATCCTCTGACTGCCCAACAGGCACATTGTAAAGCTTCAGAATCTTCTTCTGGCTCATCAATGCTTTTTTACGGTCAATGACTACCTGATACCCAAATTCATCTTCCAATTTAATGAAATCAGATTTGCTTGTTTTCACAAGCTTATAAAACGTATCAAAGTCTTCAAACGTCTTGCCATCCATTTTTTCAATCAAGACAAAAGAGATATCATGGAAGCCTTTGTTAGTGTTTGCTGGTAACACGCGTGTCAAGATAACCGCTTCTTTGCGTTTATCCGTGGGCCAGAAGCTTTTTAAATTTAGAATACGCTCATCAAAGCCCATACGGCGACGGCTAGCTGTGATTAAATCATCCGTTAACGGCATGAAAATAAATCCACCAAAAATGAAATAGCTTGGCTTCTTTTCAAAGCTTGGTGCTGCAACTAATTCGAATGTATCTTGAGTTTTGTTCAGCTTAATGGTCAGATCTTTTGGTTTAGCATCTCGAATAACCTTCAGCTCAATGTTATCACCGAGCTGATGCATATCGACAAAATGCTCATAGGCAATTGTCTCTTTATGACGGAACTCAACCATGCCGTTATTGGCAATTTTATGTCCATCAATATGCGTAATAATATCGCTCTTTTCTAACACGCCTTCAGCAGGTGAGCCAGGAAAGACCATGGACACCAACACACCACTTTGGCTCTTAGAGACGCCATATTTCTCTCGTAACGCTGGGCTCTCGATTTCCTGATGAATGATTCCTAACGAAGGGAACCCATCATAGCGCTTGTCTTCTAAGTCAACCAAGAAATGCTTTACAACTTGAGGGGGGATCATGTAACCCACATTTTCAGAAGCATTCATTGACTGCATTACCACACCAATGACTTTGCCGTCTGACAAAACAGGCCCACCACTGTTACCTGGATTAATGGCTGCATCAACCTGCACAGAAATCAGGCTTCTATTCTTGTGTACATAAACTGATCGCTCAATCCGCGACACCACACCCCGTGTCACGCTTAGGCTATCGCCCCCAACAGGATAGCCGTATGCCGTTACTTCTTGATGTGCTTGGGGAAGATTCCCTAGCGATAGGGGTTGAGTTTTAAAAAATTCAGGTACCTTCTTTTTAAGCTTTACAATAGCTAAATCAGAGTCATGCGAGATATGAGCAACTTTTGCCTCATGGCGTGTTGTCTCACCGTGCTTCCTTACTTCAATAAACGTAGCATTGGCAACAACGTGTGCATTAGTCAGTATCTGGCCGCCTTCAATAATAAAACCGGAACCGGTCGTGCGGCTAATGTAAGAGTTCCAAGGTTTGAGTGTGTCTACGATGTGAGATACCACAAACAGTTTGATGACTGCTTCCTTAGCACCTTCAAGTGAAGACGTTTTTTGCTTTAGGGACTGACTATTCACCTCATCGGCATGAGCAACGCCTCCTCCTAGTAAATAGAGTCCATTCATTACTAATATCACACATAAGAAAATCTTATACGTTTTTTGCTTTAACATATTATCCCCAAGACGTAGTAATAGTTTTTGTTCTATATATCAACAACTGACTACACTTAACAAGGTCTTTATTAAATAAATGGCCTTGCATAAAAAACACACATTAGCATTTTTATCTGAACACTAGATTAAAATATATGGTTTTTCATTGTGTTACGTAACTATTCTCGACCAGCTGTCTGCTTTGTGGCTCTCACACAACCAATTAAGCCACCAATCAGCTTACCTTAAATAGACTGCACTCAACGACTTAAGTCACACCCCAGTAATACCTCAATCATGACTTAAGTTACCCCGAAACCCCAAAATAATAACAATCAAACATTATGAATGAGATTACCCCCTTGCTAGATCAGTACAATAGCCTTGTCAATGTCATCATGAATACTGACTATTCCGCACAAGAATATGATGTAAAAGAACAAGAACTTGCAACAACCTTAAAAAAACTCCACGGCAAGTTAAGCCGCGAGCACTTGTGCAATATCACCAAAGTTAGCCAAGTCATTAACTCTGAGGCAGTTATGGTTCCCATGGCTCAAGCAGTTGGCTCTATTAAAAGCGATGAGTCTTTTGATTACGTACTCGACCAATTTTTAGATTGCTTTGAAGATGGGCGCAATGAAACTGCCACCGCCAATGCTTGCTACCAAGCTATGCTTACAATTGATGCCGACCGCGTACAACGTGAGTGTATCGACCAACACCCATTCTTTATGTAAAGCAAAAGATTAGCAGTCGATGCAATAAAGGATGGCTGATACACTGTTGGTTTTAAAGATCAAGACTCATAATTGATAACAATGATAAAAGCCTACCTTTATGAAATGCTACACGATGCAGCGCTCAGACTAACCCCATTCAAACAATGGATGGGTGAATTGCGCAACCCCGACATACTTAAAGCCGATATTATTGCTGGCGCTACCGTAGCGCTTGTGCTCATTCCACAGGCGATGGCCTATGCGCAACTTGCTGGCTTACCACCGCATATCGGTTTGTACGCTTCTTTCTTAGTACCAATCATTGCTGCCTTATTTGGTTCATCAAAGCAGTTGCAAAACGGCCCAGTGGCTATCATCTCCTTAATGACAGCAGCAGCGCTTGCTTCATTAAACCTAAGCCTTGAGCAGTACATTATTCATGCTGCCATATTGGCACTCATGGTTGGTGTATTCCAACTAACCTTAGGTTTTTTAAGGCTTGGCGTGTTAGTGGATTTCTTATCCCATCCAGTGGTTATTGGCTTTACGAATGCCGCTGCGATTGTGATTGGTAGCTTACAGATCGGCAAGCTGTTTGGCATTACGATGGAAAGTGGCCAAAATTTATTGGTTACATTCAACAATTTCCTAAGCCAAATACCCACTCAAACCAGCTTGCCCACCGTCTTTATGGGGATTTTTTCGTTATTCCTGCTGATACTCTTTAAACGTAATTTCCCAAAACTCCCAGGCATTTTAATCACCGTCGTGCTCACCATCTTAGTATCATGGCTTGCTGGTTATGAGCAAAAAGGGGGAGCTGTAGTCGGCGAAATTACACCAGGACTACCTGCTTTTACGCTCCCAATTGCTGAAGACCTCCATTTCCAAGCATTAATTATGCCAGCGATCATTATTGCATTACTGAGTTTTGTTGAAGCATTCTCCATTGCCAAAGCGGTCGCATCAAAGACTCGTCAACGCATCTCTGCCGATCAGGAAATGGTGGGTAAGGGGCTGGCTAATATAGCCGCAGGCTTCACACAGGGCTACGCCGTTTCAGGTTCCTTTTCAAGAACGGCAGTCGCTTTTGATGCTGGTGCCAGAACAGGCTTTGCAGCTATTTTCTCAGGCATTTTAGTGGGTATCACACTGCTATTTTTAACCCCATTACTTTACCATTTACCCAGTGCCACTCTGGCCGCCATTATCATTGTCGCGGTTTACGGCATGATTCAATTTGAGCCGTTTCACAACGCTTGGAAGGTCAATCCACACGATGGAATCGTTGCACTCGTGGTCTTTTTAACCACCTTAGGCTTTGCCCCCCATCTTGAAAATGGCATTTTCATTGGCGTCATGTTGTCACTTATTTTCTACCTCTATCGCACGATGAAGCCACACTTTGCCGAATTATCAAAGGATCAAAACGGTGAGTTTCGTGATGCCAAGGTGTTTGGTATGGAGACCAGCGAGAGTTTTGCACTGTACCGTTATGATGGTGATTTATATTTTGCCAACGCAGGCTATCTTGAAAAGCAGCTGCTCAATGCAATTGCTGATAAACCCAAACTTAAAGCCATCGTTTTGGATCTTGAGGCTGTTGACCAAATCGACTCTACGGGTGAAGAAATGCTGGCGCACATGGCTGAAGGCTTAGAAGAAGCAGGTATTACGTTCTGCATTAGCCACCCCAAATTCAAACTGACTGATGCGTTAAAACGCTCTGGCCTTTATGACATTATTGGGGAAAATAATTTTTACGGTAAACGCATTCGTGCTATTTGGGACCTTAAAGAACGTCTAGGGGAAGAGATCGATATTAGTCACCTTGAATACTACAAGCCAACAGATGAGCAGCTGCTAGCACCCCGCGATCCAACGACGACACTCGCCGAAATCGAGACTCAACAGGCCACCAAGCCCTAAGCTGGGCTGTTGGTCATGGTCGTACCACCCGAGCAAAGCGCTGCCCTAA
>JBMZDT010000244.1:0-4229 GCA_049614505.1 Leucothrix sp. | reverse complement strand
TCTCTGATATTCCACTGAGCCCGACTAACACACACAGCAACCAAACCTCAAACGCGAACTTCGATGGCAAGTGGCACCACTATCGCAATATCAATCCGGTTTGGGAAACGGATGTATCTGGCTTTCCAGAAACGACCTTGCTATTAGTTCATGCCCGCAGTGCCTTTCGTGATGAAGGAATTGCCATCGAAAACAATATGCCCTTCAGCGATGGTGACTCTGTGTTTATCTTTAACGGTGAGCTACGGGGCGTGAAAATCAAATCGGATGGTCGCATCGGCGCGGAGAAGATTTACAACTATATTCGCCGTATGGATAGAGGAGACAAGCAGGCTGCACTGGCCAAATCCGTTTCCATTATCGATAAGCGCACTAGCTATATTCGAGCGATGAATATTTTATTTAGCGATGGCGAAACGAGCGTGGTTTCTTCAACCTACAATGAAAACCCTGACTATTTCCAAATGCATCGATCCGTGAAAAATGGCCTAACACGCATTTGCTCCCAGCCGTTTCCAGGCGAAGATGATTGGCAACGCATCGACAACCACATAACCGAGGTAATACCGTGTACATAATCAAAATTGGCGGCGGCGAAAGTATCAATATCGAGGGTATTTTGGCAGACCTCGCCACGACCGATAAGCCATTTATCATTGTCCACGGTGCTAATGCGCTGCGCGATTCTATTGCCAAACAGCTCGGCATGGAAAAGCAGGTGCTTACCTCTGTTTCTGGCTACTCCAGCGTATTTTCCGATGAGAACGCGATTGATGCCATTCTCATGAGCTATGCGGGCTTGCGCAATAAACGCATTGTTGAAAGCTGTCAGAAACTGGGCATGAATGCGGTTGGTTTATCTGGCATTGACGGGCGAATGATTCAGGGCAAACGCAATAAGGGCATTCGCGTCAGAGAGAATGGTAAAACGCTGATTAAGCGAGATTTTTCAGGTAAGCCCGCTGAGGTAAACACTGGCCTTTTGTCATTGCTGATGGATAACGGCTACAACCCCGTGCTTTGCATCCCCATTGCCGATGAAAATGGCTTTGCAATTAACTCCGAGAATGATGATATCGTGACGAAAATCGCTGCGGTGACGGAGCCGGAGTGCATTTTTCAGTTCATTGAAGCGCCTGGCTTTATGGATGACCCGGCGGATGAAAATTCACTGGTGCCAACGCTTACTGGTAGTGAATTAGCAGCCCGTGAGCAACAGGTTGAAGGCCGCATGAAGCGTAAGATGTTGGCGCTTTGTAAGTTGTTTGATCAGGGTGGTGCTAAGGTGGTTATCTCTGATGGGCGTACTGAGCATCCGTTGTTGGATGCGATTAATGGGGCTGGCACGACGATTAGTTAAGTCGTGCATGCCCTCACCTTATGGGCTCTATCCTCTTCTGCCAATTACATTAGATCTGAATGGAGGAAGCGTGAAGTTAATAACACTCCACTGCTTTCTCCCTAGTGCATCTTCAATCACATACCATATTTTATCGGTTCCGCCATCTTCATTTAGTAGTGAGCTAGGTGCTCTATACTTAAGTGTTCCTTTACCCGTCACTTTATAACTACCGCCTTTCAAGGAATATCCGCTTCTACTTTCAAGCCTTAGGTTATCGCCTATATCATTATCAAGAGGAAAGTAAGCAATGTCCGAACCTCTGCCACCATAAATCACTGTAAGGTCATCTTGCTTACCCACTGGGTATGGAGAGGAAGATTGACCATCTGTTACATTAATCACGACCTTAGCCGCTTCAGGGGATGCGTTAACTCTATCAATAACATACCAAAATTCATCCTCACCAATAAAATCAGATTTTGGTGTGTACAGAAACTGTAGTGGCGTGCCTGATTCAACACTTTCTAGTTTGATGCGCCCACCCTTTTTTGACCATTCGTTAAATTCTGCTATTTTTACAATCGTTCTCGGCCCTTGAGTTACAACACTGTCATTACCCAAAGCATCGATTCGAATAGAAGTGTTTTTATTAACACTCACTTGGTCATTCCGAGGGTTTAGCGTCTGTGATGAAATAGTGACCTTAACCTTTGCAGCATTTCGTCTACCTTGGGCATCTTCCAGTACATACCAAAACTCATCTTCTCCAACAAAGTTACTCGATAGAGCATTATAAATAAGGTTTCTTTTTTTCCCTCTATCAGAACTATCTCTAGTAACTCTCACACCATTAACACTCCAACGATTAAAGTCTACAACGGTTAATCCAGTACCCACATCATTCGATAAGACATCTAATGCTTGAATGTTGGAACTGCCCACAACGTATTCATCCTGATACGCGATGGGGTAATCAGCCATTGCTAAAGGGCTCATTATGAAGAAAAACGCTACAGTGGATAATCTTGTTATTTTCTTAATCATTAAATTTTCGCTCCATGAAAATTACTGTTAAGTGCCTTATAGCACTTGAAGAAAATACTAATCTCTCCAAGGAAAGACGATATCTATCTGACTTGACAGGTGGGCATGTTTCACGGACTTGAGGGCTCAAAGCCTCGCAGCATCACGGGAAATTTTAGGTGACTGCGTAATGGTAAGTGGCATGGGTTAAGCTCCGTGTTAGTATCTTGGTTTTGACACTGAACTTTAAACAGCAGGTACTAGGAAACTAAAATGAACGCAGTCATAGACACCACTAATCAGGATGCCAGTGCCCACGCACAAAGCCCTGATTATCAAGCACTCGAACAGCAATACGGTTTGGGCCTTTACCCTAAGCGCGATGCCGTGATGGTGCGCGGTGAAGGGGCTGTTTTATTTGATGAGCATGGCAAGCAATACATCGACTGTGCCGCAGGAATTGGCGTAGCAAACGTTGGGCATTGCCATCCAACCGTCGTTGCGGCATTGCAAAAGCAAGTCAGCGAACTCATGGTCGTTCCAAACACGCTTTATAACGATAAACGCTCACTCCTATTGGAAAAACTGGTACACGCCGCGCCCGCGAGTATCACCCACGCCTACCTCTGTAACTCTGGTACAGAAGCCGTCGAAGCGGCCCTAAAATTCGCGCGTGTTTCAACTGGCAGAACGAATTACGTAACCGCCATGCGTGGTTTTCATGGCCGCACCATGGGGGCTGTTAGTGCAACATTCACCAAAAAATACCGTGACCCGTTTGCGCCTTTAGTACCGGGCTTTAGCTACGTGCCACTGAACAAAATCGAAAAACTTGACGCTTCCGTTACTGAAGACACCGCAGCAGTCATGTTGGAATTAGTGCAAGGTGAAGGTGGCGTCAATATCGCTGACAAGGAGTACATCGCTGCTGCTCGTAAAATATGTGATGAGCGCGGTGCTTTACTGATTGCTGATGAGATTCAAACCGGCTTCTGTCGTACTGGGCGTTTCTTTGCTTCTGAGCATTACAATTTGCAACCGGACATGATAACGACCGCTAAGGCAATCGCTTCCGGTGTGCCAATGGGTGCGACGCTGCTTAGCGACAAAATCAAAGTCGAGCCAGGCATGCACGGCACAACGTTTGGCGGCAATCCAATCGCTTGTGCGGCCGCACTTGCCACTATCGACGTTATGCACGATGAAAAGCTTGCTGAACGCGCCACTGAAATGGGCGCATATTTTGAGCAACGTTTAAACGATAAACCACTATCACAAGTGCGCTCTGTCAGGCGTTTAGGTTTGATGATTGGTTTAGAGCTGAAGGGAAAATCTCAGCCCGCTCTGGAGGCATTGATGCAACGTGGCATTATCGCATTGCCAGCAGGCGCAACCGTTTTGCGGATGCTACCCCCTCTAGTCATTAGCAAAGAGCAGATTGACGTGGTCGTAGATCACCTGCATGAATTGCTAGCCTAAATTGGCAGAGATGCTATGAAAGCTGAAACGGATGAGCAGGCCCGCCCATTACGCACGGGCCTCACGACTGGAAGTTGTGCAACAGCTTGCACTGTCGCCGCGGCTCGTTATCTGTTCGCGGATGAGTTTTCTGAAACAGTCGAAATCACCCTCCCCAAAGGCAAGATTGTTGATATGCCGATTACTCGCTTAGAGAAATCGGCTGATAGTGCAGAAGCGTCGACGATAAAAGATGGTGGGGATGATCCTGATGCGACGCACGGCGCACGCGTTTTTGTATCGCTGAAGCTACTCGACAGACAAGAAGCGGCAAATTTGGCACAGGATGATTTACCCACTGGCAAAGTCGCGGCTAGATCGACTCCTGAAGAAACCTCGCAAGATC
>JBMZDT010000243.1:0-4241 GCA_049614505.1 Leucothrix sp. | reverse complement strand
CTGCGATAGCGCAAGTTACCCAAGCCATGAAAACCGCCTTGGGCAACACGTAACTGGCCTTTATCTTCAGTGATATCACCAATTAATTCATCAGTTTCATCATCATAAACAACCGTACCAATAGGCACTTCTAGCACCTTATCAGCGCCACGATGCCCCGTCATATTACGCCCAAAGCCATTTTTACCACGTTCAGCTTCAAAATGTCTGGCATGGCGAAAGTCAGCCAGCGTACTCAGGTCTTTTGAGCCTTGCAAATAAACACTTCCCCCATCGCCACCGTCGCCACCGTCGGGGCCACCATATTCAATATATTTTTCACGGCGAAAGCTGACGCAACCATTACCACCGTCGCCGGCTTTTACTTGAATGCGTGCTTCATCAACAAATTTCATGAGTTTCTCAGACTACCTTATTAAGTACAGCTTAGTGGTGGTGACCGCCCGGCCCATGTGGGTGACCGTGGCTAATTTCTTCTTCTGTCGCATCACGAATGTCCAAAATAGTGACATCAAAATGCAGTGTCTCACCTGCCATGGGGTGATTACCATCAATTTTGATCACATCACCTTCAATCGCTGCAACCGTAATGATTTCAACACCTTGGTCTGTTTGCGCTTGAAACTGCGCCCCCACAACCATTTCTTCATCACCCACTTCGCTAAACATTTCTCGAGGCACGTCCTGAGTTAGATTAGGATTACGCTCACCGTAAGCTTCGGCTGGCGGTACTGAAACAACAATGTTATCGCCTGCTGCACGATTCTCTAGTGCTTTTTCCAAGCCAGGAATCATTCCACCCACCCCGTGCATGTACAAAAATGGGTTATTTTCATCAGCGATATCCAGAATTTCACCCGCATCATCTTTTAGTGTGTAGTGAAGTGTGGCGATAGCATTTTTTACAATGGTCATGCAGTTGTCCAAGCCTAATAAAATCCGTGAATTTTGACACATCTCCCACTTGATGAATAGCTAAAGCCTTGAATTTAAATCATGGGCTAAAAATGCGCTGATGTATTTGTGGCTTACTTTACTGCTTGTCGGAGAAATTGCAGTTGGTCGATCGATGCTTTTTTCACAAAAAACTGAGTGCTAGAATATTCATCAGAACCATCGCTAACTAATAATAAATAAAAAGGTATAACATGGCTAAACTCTCTGAAATCAAGGGAATCACTATTCGTATTTCCTATCTCATCGAAGCACAGGGAATTAAAACCGTTGAAGCCTTGCTTAAGGCTTGCTCAACTAGCAAAGGTCGCCGCGACCTAGCAAATACAACAGGTTTAGAGGAAAAGGACATCCTAAAGTGGACTAATCGTGCTGACTTAGCTCGGGTCAAAGGTATTGCTACACAAAATGCTGACTTACTGGAAGCCGCTGGTGTTGATACTGTTCCAGAACTCGCTCAACGTAACCCTGATAACTTGCATGCTGCCATTTTAGAAGAAAATACTAGAAACAAGATTGTCTCAAAGATGGCAAGTCTCAATCAGGTAAAAGATTGGGTGGAGCAAGCAAAACAATTGCCACGTGCGATTAACTACTGAGTTTGACACAATATGCGGGCATATCTAACGTATGGATTTTAAATGCCCGCATACCGTCTGCTTTACTCACTACTTGGCTACCTAATTTTCCCAGTAATGCTGCTACGCCTCTTTTGGCGATCACGGCAAGATGCTTCGATCCGCCAACATTGGCCACAACGATTTGGCTTTATCAAGCTCAGTAAATCCCCCAGAATTTGGCTACATGCTGTTTCTGTTGGCGAGACTATCGCCGCTAAGCCACTGGTTAAAGGCCTACTGGCAGACTTTCCAGATCACCAACTTCTTATAAGTAATACCACTGCAACAGGGTACCAAACGAGTGTGCGTTTGTTTGGTGAACGGGTTGAACACTGCTACTTCCCTTATGATTTAAACCGTTCGGTTACGCGCTTTCTTACACAGGCTAATCCGCAACTCCTGATCATTATGGAAACGGAGATATGGCCAAACTTACTGTACCACTGCAAACAACGTAATATCCCCACTCTCATTGCGAATGCACGTTTGTCAGAGCGCTCAACCCGCGGTTATTCAAACATTCTGCCATTGATTTCACCCGCAATCCGCGCACTCTCTAAAATAGCCTGCCGTAGCCAACAGGATGCTAGTAACTTTCAACGACTAGGCGCAGCTGGCGATCAATTAGCGGTTATTGGCAATATTAAATTTGATGTATCAGCTAATGTACTTAACACCAACACCGCAACACTTAAACAACAGCTTAGCCCTAATCACATAATCTGGGTAGCGGCGAGCACTCATGCAGGTGAGGATGAAATCATTATCGATTGTTTCAAAACATTAAAAGTAAATCACCCTCACCTTGTTTTAGTGCTCGTTCCGAGACATCCCGAACGTTTCGAATCGGTCTATGAGCTTTGCAACCGCTCCGGCCTTATTATCCAGCGCCGCAGCGATCAACAGCTCTTCACACAGTCTTGCGACATTATATTAGGAGACAGCATGGGCGAAATGAACTTCTGGTACACATCCGCTGATGTGGTCTTTATGGGGGGCAGCTTAGTCGAGACGGGAGGGCACAATCCGCTAGAGGCCAGCGTTTATGGCGTTCCAGTCGTCAGTGGCCCTGCTGTATTTAACTTTCATGATGTATTTGAAGTGCTTTGCGAACAGAAGGTTGCTTGGGTCGAAGCGTCCCCTACTGCACTCGTAGCCAAACTCTCAGAGTTGCTTGCAATGGAACAAGATGATCTTGCAAATCTTAAAAACCGTGCGATACAAACGATTGCCAAGCAAAGTGGTGCCACGAAAACATTGCGCAAATTAAGTAAAGCGCTGATTTCTTCTAGCTGAACCAACTCAGCCAACATAAACTGCCACAGGATAGTCGATGATGCTGAAACATCAACCAGCACTATTAACGTCTGCCCTGCTAAATGGCCGCTTTTTCGGCTTTAATGCGAAGCAATTCTGCTAACTCATCATCTTCAGTTAGCACTTCTTCCTCTTCTACAATAGGCTCAAGCATTAGACTATCAAGCTCACTCGCTCTAGCAGCTTTTGCTTCCGTATTATCATCAGGTGCATCTTGCATAAGGTTAACTTTCACCTTCATATTGTTAGGAGAGTCTGCATTTTTATACGCTTCTTCAAGCGATATACGCCCCTGTTTATAAAGTTTAAATAAGTGTGAATCAAATGTCTGCATGCCCTGCTCTTCAGACTTCTCCATCACCTCTTTAATGGCATGAATATCGCCTTTCATAATCAAGTCTTGGATCATTGGCGTGCCAATTAAAATCTCAATCGCAGCAACACGTTTACCATCGATGGTAGGAATCAGGCGCTGTGAAATAAATGCTTTAATGTTTAACGAAATATCCATCAGCAACTGTTGCCTACGCTCCTCAGGAAAGAAGTTGATGATACGATCCAGAGCTTGGTTAGCACTATTAGCATGTAACGTGGAAAGGCAAAGGTGGCCTGTTTCAGCAAAGGCTAGTGCATGTTCCATCGTCTCTTCCGTACGAATCTCACCAATCAAAATGACATCAGGTGCCTGGCGCAGTGTATTTTCAAGGGCATCCTCATAGCTATCAGTGTCTACCCCTACCTCACGCTGACTGACCAAACACCTCTTATGCGGATGCACATATTCAATGGGGTCTTCAATAGTGATGATGTGACCTGTCGAACTGGAGTTACGGTGATCAATCAATGCTGCCAGTGAGGTTGATTTTCCAGAGCCAGTGCCTCCAACAAATAAAATCAGCCCTCGCTTTTCCATGATGACCTCTTTAAGAATCGATGGTAATCCCAACGTATCTGCATTAGGTATTTCCACCTTAATATTACGAATAACCATCGCCAAATGTGTGCGCTGTTTAAAGATATTGATTCTGAAGCGCCCTATGCCTGGCTCATCTAAAGCAAGGTTCATCTCAGGCTTTTTTTCGAATTGCTGCTGCTGATCTTCATTCATTAACTCATTGGCTAAGGCTTGTAATGTAGCCCCATCAAGCTTGTCAGGCCCCAACGCCCTTAATGCACCTTGAAACTTAGCAGCAGGAGGTGCATTAAAGGTGAGGTATAAGTCAGAACCATCATTTCTCACTAAAATGCGCAGCAGGTTTTTAAAATCCATGGGCTTCCTTTTTTATTATTGTTGGTTAATAGCGCTCAAACGACAAACTAAAAAAGCACCTTTACGATTGCAAAGATGCT
>JBMZDT010000242.1:0-4243 GCA_049614505.1 Leucothrix sp. | reverse complement strand
CTATTCATTCATGCACATTAACCAGCCATGATGATGTACTTCACAATTTGCCAAACACAATGAAATTCCTTACAATAAAAAAAAAGTAAGGATTTATTATGTCATCTGCAACAATCACCAGCAAAGGTCAAACCACTATCCCTAAAGACATCCGGGATGCGTTAGACCTCCAGTCTAAAGATAAAATTGAGTTCACCTTGCTCCCCGATGGAACCGTCATCATGAGAGCAAAGCGCCGAAGTATCCTTGAGCTTCATGGTTTATTGCATTCACCAGATAGAAAACCTATTACGTTGGGCCAAATGAGCCCTTGGAAATGAGCGCTGCATTTGGTTTAGACACCAATGTGCTTGTTCGCTTTTTATTGAATGATGATGTAAAGCAATCTGCAATTGCACGAGACAGAATAAAGAAAGCAGTCAAAAGCGGCGTTCCTTTACGTATCAGCTTACTTACCATTCTGGAAACTGAATGGGTATTACGCAGCTATGGCAAGTGCAACAAAGAGACTGTTTTGGAGACGATGAAATGTTTGCTAGAGTCCCGCGATGTTCAAATCGAGCAGGAAGAAACGCTGGAACAGGCACTATATTACTACCGAAATCACACTGCTGATTTTGCAGATTGCATGATGGTCAGCCGTTATCAAAGGACAGGTTGTGAAACTATGCTCACGTTTGATGAGAAGGCGGCTAAGCTGCCGGGTAGTCAATTACTAGCAAGCTGAAGCTCCCTAAACCCTTCTATATAGCCAAAGCTAACCACTAGTCCCTGCCCCCATACCCAGCTACATTTCTCTCCCTTAAGGTGTTTAGAACGCCAATGAGTTTAGGACAAGGAAGAGAGAACATTATGTATAAGCACCGTAAAGCACTGCAAACGCTGTTACTGGCCAGCTGCCTATTACCCGTCATTCATGTCAGTGCCGATGTGTTGTCATCGACAACGACTAGCGACTTAGTTGAGCCAACCAGCACTTATGATAGCTCTATTCCCTCCTTGCTCACTATGCGTGTCAAAACCGTTATTGGAACAGGCCCCTGTGAACCGGGGGTTTATGACGGCTGTACGCTCAGTGATGTACTCAATGACATCGATAGCAGTGATAATTTCAAACCTGAAATTAAAGTCAAAATGACTGCCGATGATTTTCCTGATGATGGATCAGTCTCCAATGCTGAGCTGCGCCAACGTGGCGCAACCAGTCGCCTCGCACCACAAAAATCATTCCGCGTTAAATTAGATAGCAGTGATGCTCTGTGGCGAGGCGAACGTCGTGTTCAATTGGTTAAAAGTTTTCCAGACTTCAGCAGAATTCGTAACAAATTAAGTTACGACCTGTTTACTGATATCCCAAATCTACCCAGTATGCGAACGCAGTTTGTTAATCTTGAAGTCGAAGACCAAGGCACGGTTGAGGATTACGGTCTGTATACGCACATCGAGCACTTCGGCAAAGAGTACTTGGTACGCCGCAATTGGGATAAGGATTCGGGGGTCTATAAGGCTGAAAACTTTTTCTTTAAAAACGACCCCGTATTTGCTCTAGATGCAGCGGGTAAACCTTTAGACGAAGATGCCTTTGAAACACGAATGGAAATCAAGCGTGGCGATGATCACCGCAGTTTTGTGAAAATGCTCGGCGATATCAATAATCCGTCACTGGATTTCAATACACAGGTTTTCAATAAGTACTTTAATAAAGACAATTATTTGACCTGGCTGGCTGTCAATATTCTCTTAGACAACTACGATACCAATTTCCACAACTTCTATCTCTACAACCCAAAAGGTACTGAGAAGTTCTACTTTGTCCCATGGGACTACGACCTCTCTTTAGGGGCGTCATTTGATACTGGAAATATTGAACGGTCTGATCTAGCCCGCTGGACACAAACCCATGCAAATTGGTGGGGCCAGACGCTACACCAGCAGTTTTTGCGACAGCCAGGCAACTTAGCCCTACTCAGTGACGCGATGAGAGAAATTAGGGACAAATACCTATCCAGAGCCAAGCTGCAACAAAAAGCGGATTCTTATTACAACTTTGTATTCCCCTTTGTTTCCAGCAGCCCTGATATCGACAACTTGTATCTAGGCGGTACAGACCCCGAAAAGATAGCGGGCTTTAATCGCGTGTTTTCAAGCCTAGCGAAGAAAGTTGAGCGTAACTTTAACCTCTATCATGAAAAAAATGGCGACCCCATGCCATTTAACCTAGACACACCCGAGCTAAGCAGTAATAACGAAAGCTATAACTTTAGCTGGTCGCCTTCTGAATCCTTATTAGGCCAAACCATTAACTACGACTTAGAAATTGCCACCTCGCCGACTTTTGATGAAGGCAGCGTTATCTTTAGTCGCAATGGAATCTGGGGCAATAATGTTAATGTGCCGTGGAACTACGCGGCTGGAAACTACTTCTACCGCATCACAGCACGCGACAGAAGTGCCCCCACTCGCTACTGGCAGGTTGGCTACAATGAGCTGATTCTAGAAAATGGTCGTCGAACCTACGGTGTTGTTGCGTTTACAGCCACCATTGACCGAGGCAGCCCTGGCCCAGTGGGTAATCCTGACATTGTGAGTACGCCCATTAACACTGCCAAAACGCTTGATGTGTTAGCCAACGACACCGGCTCTGGCTTGTACATTGCCTCATCGAACCCTTGGTCAGAATTTGGCGGCACCGTCAGCATTGCCAATAACAAAATCAACTACCAACCTAAATCAAACTTTTCGGGTACCGACCGCATTTGGTACAACCTCAAAGATGCACAGGGGCGTAGTAACTTTTCGGTAGCAACGATTACGATCGCAAGTGACAGCGACTACCCCATTGGCAACCCTGATACGGTGGCTACTCCACTGAACAACACACTGACTATTGACGTGCTCGCCAATGACACAGGGGCTGGTCGAAACATTACCAGCACCAACCCTTATTCACTTAAAGGCGGTAATGTCAGCATCACTGATGGCCGCATTATTTACAAACCCAAACAAGAATTTACTGGGGAAGACAAGCTTTGGTATGTATTTGAAGACTCGCAAGGTCGCGCTAACAGTGCTGAGGTCACCATTAATGTCAGTGGCGTAGCCGCTTACCCTGTTGCACTGACTGATGACATTACTACGACAGCCAATACTCCAATCACCTTGAACCCACTGGGCAACGACACAGGGGTAGGTTTACGTATTGCTGGTTTCAATGAGTATTCGCTGACTGGTGGGCGAGTCGCCATGATTAATGGACAACTGCGTTACACCCCGACATCTGGCTACCGTGGCACTGACAGCTTCTGGTATGTCATTGGCGATAACTTCGGCCGCACCAACGCCGCCAAAGTCAATATCAACGTTCAGTAAGACGCTTGTTGCTCTAACAACTGAGCAGCCACGGCAACCGCAATGTGCCCTGGCTGCTTACCCCCCAAACTTGGAATCCCCATCGGGCAGGTCAGTGTGGCTATTTGCTGCTCTGAAAACCCTTTAGCACGCAAGCGATGTTCGAATTTAGCACGTTTAGACTGTGAGCCAATCAACCCACAATAACAAAAGTCCGAACGCGTCAGTATCCTTTCACAGAGTAACTGGTCTAAGCTGTGGCTGTGGGTCAGCACAACAAAGTAGCTATCCACAGGCGCAGTCTCAACAACATCTTCCGGGTTTGGCTCAACGGCTTTGATAACGTTAGCCGGGATGGTTTCAGGGAACTCTTCTGCCCGACTGTCTACCCAAGTCACTTCGCACTCAAGCCCCGCCAGCACATTAACTAACGCCCGCCCGACATGCCCAGCACCAAACACAACAATATTAAAATCATTCGATTTGACGGTTTCTACTAGATAATCAGGAGTCTGCTCAGCTAATCCAACAGCCGATGGAGCACTCGCAAGAGCCACTTGTTTTGCTGCGGTTTGATGGTTTAAAGAGGTCGTCAGCAAAACGGTCTGACGGGCCGCCTTGTGCTTAAGCACATCCGACAGCCACACTTGTTGCCCTGTACCGATGTATTCAAACAGTACGATAACCACACCACCGCAGCATTGCCCTAGGCTCGCACCCAATGGAAAGCGCTGCACCTTGCGCTGCCAATCAGCACCACTTAAGCGCTGCTTGGCGACCCCAATACATTGGTACTCCAGATTCCCACCGCCAATCGTCCCGTAATGCAGGCCTTGGTCAGTGACAATCATTTTTGTACCCGCACCACGCGGCACCGAGCCTTTAGCCTCAACAA
>JBMZDT010000241.1:0-4271 GCA_049614505.1 Leucothrix sp. | reverse complement strand
CGTCCGGCTCATGCGCTGCAATAGATCAGCAGAGCTTTCGCTCAACTCCGGCTGCAACCGGTGCTGCAAGCGTTCCGCCGATAAGCGAATGGGTGTGAGCGGGTTTTTAATTTCATGTGCCAGCCTTCTAGCCACTTCGCTCCAAGCGGCCTCATGCTCAGCCTGCACTACCTCGGTAATGTCTTCAAAGACCAGTACATGCCCTTTGGAGCCATCAATAAGCTGCGGCAAAGCAGAGCCGCGGCATACTAACATGCGCTTGCCATCGGCTAACAGCAAACTGAGCTCACACTGCCACGCTTTCTTGGCCTCCGTTAAATTAGGCGTGATCAGCGCTAGCAGCGGTTGTAACGCCTCATGTTTCGCGCCCACCTCCGACAAACTGTGTTTGATAAAACCAGATAATGGTGCTTGTAGCACATGTTCGGCTGCTGCGTTAACACGGCGAATAACCTGCCGATCATCAATTGTGATGACTCCTGAGGTCAGATGATCTAGCACCGCGTTTAAATAGTCATGCTGGCGCTGAACCTGTTGCTGACTCTCCTCACTTTGCTGCCTAGCATCTGAAAGCCTAGTGGTCATGGTGTTAAATGAACGCGCCAAGAGGCTGAAATCATCTTTATCTGACACGGGTAACTTTTTCTCTAGATTACCCGATGCAACCGCCAAGGTTCCGTCTAACAGCTTGCGAACCGGGTTAGTCAGCCGTTTCGAGTAGACAAAAGCGGCCCAAACAGAGAATAAGATTGATAACACCATAATCAAAAACAAGGTTAAACGGAAACTTTGCTTGATTAAATCTCGTTGATAATTAATTTTTTGATACTGGTTTCTAGCCCCTTCAACGTTACTGGACAGCTGTATTTCCGTATCCGAAAACGGGAACAGCGCGGTTAATACCAACGTATCTCTAGAGATGCTTGGCTTCAGCGTAATCGCAACCCGGGAGTACAGTGTATTATTCCCCCCAACGGTTTCTAGCTGACTCATATAACCCCGAGAGGATAAGCGCCGCATGATTTCTGAGGTAGGCAAATACGGAATAATAGTGCCTATTTCGGTATTTCCCCCACTGCTTGTGATGACACGATTATTTTTCCCTAGTAACACCATTTCATAGGCACCTACCGCCCGCATGCGTTGCGCTACTATGCGAGCATAATCTAAGGGGTCTGTCGCAGTGAGCTCCCTTGCTACTTTTTCGACATCATACAAGTGCTGCCGTGTCCGGACATTGAGCGAATTTCGGGCAAGCTCTAAAGAATCCTCCAGCGCACTTTCAATTTTGACATTAAACCAACTATCAATCCGATCACCCAAAAAATTCATTGAAAAGTAAGTGACAATCAACACAGGCAAAATCGTGAGAATCGAGAAAGCCAGCATTAAGCGCAACGTAAATCGTGAACCCGCTTGCTGCGTTCGTAATCGCGTAATCGCTTGATACAAATTGAATAAAATCAAGAAGCTGAGAATCAGCAAAATAGCGATATTCAGCGGTGCCAACCAACCAATAATATTATCTGACGACTCTGGATTACGCGTTGATAAGTTAAGAATCGATAAAGAAATTGCCAGCAGTACGGCAGTGAGCACTACGGGGAGTACCTGAAATGCGAGCGTCCTTACGGTAATGGCCACTGAATGACCTCGCTACTCATACTGTATTGACTGCTGAAAATAGATTGAATTTTTAATGGAAGCCTGAGCGTTGCTGGCGACAACACCGCCGACAAATACAGTAAATGCCCCCCATCGTGAATCGTTTGAGGCAAGGCAGGTAAGCGGTGATTCACAACCCCTCCCATTTTCCTTAAGGCGGCGGTGAGTGAGCGAAAATTCCAATTCTCACTCGTATCAACACGCGTCAGCAGAAAATGACGGCTTAATGAATGATATTTCAATTCATAGTTAATCACGCTCAATGTTTCTGCCTGATTCCACCACCAGTTTCTTGGCTTGACTAACACCACGCGGATACTTGAGTTAAGCACGATTCCATTGAGCAATGCCTGCTCTAGATAAGGCGAGAGCTGATAGTCTATTTGCGCACTAACCAAGTAAACATTATTACCTGAGTCGACTTGGTGCACGCCATGACGTTTGAAATGAATGCCTTCTTCAGCCCACGCAATAGCACACCATCCTAACAACAGTGCCACCAGCGCGCCGCCAACCGTTTGCTGGAAGCGCTTATTTGCATTGACTTCACGCATATACTTATTTTTCTATAATCGCGTAATAAAAACCATCCATCGAGTCCATACCCGGCAGCACCTGTCGACCATAACGCTGTGGCAAACCCCACTGCGCTTCAATAGGCAGGTGCTTAGCACTTGGGTTATTCCCTAAAAAAGCCTCAACAATAGCCACATTTTCAGCAGGGAATATAGAACATGTTGCATATAACAGCCTACCACCAGGCCGCAGCATGTCCCAAAGATTTGTTAATAAACGAGTCTGCTGCTCATTAAGCTGTTCAATATCGTCCTCTCGCCTCAATACTTTAATATCAGGGTGGCGACGAATCACGCCAGTCGCTGAACAAGGCGCGTCTAGCAAAATACGATCAAATCCTTCCGCTGACCATTTCGCAGACTCACCGGCATCACCTAATACAATATCCGCCGTCAACCCTAGGCGCTCAAGGTTTTCACCAATTCGCAGCAAACGCAATTCAGAATTATCAATAGCCACCATATCGAGCCCTGAAGTATGCTCAAGAATATGCCCGGTTTTACCACCTGGTGCGGCGCAGGCATCCAAAACACGCATACCTGACTGACAGTCCAACAAACTTGCAGACAGTTGCGCTGCGGCATCCTGCACCGATACATACCCTTCGTTAAACCCGGGTAGTTCATACACACTGACGGGCTTAGCCAGTATCACAGCGGACTCAACCGACGCGTGCGGTATCGCCTGAATATCTTGCTCAGTCAGCTGCCGTAAATAATCTTCTCGACTTAGCTGTGATAAATTCACTCGCAGTGTCATGGGGGCACGTAAATTTGAAGCCTGCAATACTGACTGCCACTGGTCCGGCCATGCGTGCTTAACAGCGTCAATTAACCAACGGGGAAAAGCATAGTGTGCCGTTTCAATCGCATCTGCTTTGTGTAAAAGAGACTCTTTTCGCCGTAAAAAAGTTCGTAGTACACCATTAACAAACTTAACTGCCCAAGCTTTCTTCAAGCCTTTCACCGCAGCAACGGTTTCATTCACCGCAGCGTATTCCGGCGTATTCTGATACAGCACTTGATACAGCCCTACTCTCAGCAGGCACTCGATATCTTTATCTTTCGCTTTTAAGGATTTACTCAATAATTGATCTAAGATCGCACTGAGCTGCTCATGCCAACGCAAACTACCGAAGCATAAATCCTTCACCAAAGGATCAACGTTATCATCAGCATCAACCAGTAATTGACTTAACGATGTACCGCCATATATCACTCGCTCCAGAATTAGCGCGGCGGTTGCTCTAGGATTTCTCTGACTCATGAAGGAAACTGCTCCCCAAGCACACTACGACCATTTAAAAAGTCGCTAACGGCCAGTGGTTTACCACCAGGTAGTTGCAGCTTGAGCATATTAATCACCCCATCACCCGTGGCGATTTGAATGCCCTGCTTAGACTCATCAATCACCGTGCCTGGCGGTGCCGAAACCGATTTATCAGGCACCACCTCTGAAAGGTAGAAACGCAGCGGCTTACCCTGTTTCTGCGTATGAGCAATGGGCCAAGGATTAAACGCACGCACCAATCGATCGATATCAGCAGCTGATTGCTGCCAATCGATGCTAGCTTCGGCTTTATCGAATTTAGCGGCATAGGTACTTTGCGCCTCATCTTGCACTTCCGGTGAGACGTCTCCTGATGATAATTGTGCTAATACCGTCAGCAAAGCTTCTGCACCATCGCTAGCCAATACATCATGAATCGATGCAGCAGTATCCGATGCGGCAATGGGATGGTGTGTTTTCAGCAGCATATCGCCTGTATCCAATCCCACCGCCATTTGCATTATTGTCACCCCAGTCTCCGCATCACCTGCTAAAATCGCGCGTTGAATAGGTGCTGCACCGCGCCACCTTGGCAATAATGATCCATGAATATTTAAACAGCCCAAACGAGGCGTATCCAATACCACTTGCGGTAAAATAATGCCGTAGGCCGCAACGACCATCACATCAGCGTCATAGTCTGCAAGCTGTTGGCAAATCCTCTCATCGCGAAAATTGTCGGGCTGCTCAACTGGAATACC
>JBMZDT010000240.1:0-4295 GCA_049614505.1 Leucothrix sp. | reverse complement strand
CGTTCCACACCATGGTAACTCAACATATTCACTGCAGGAATATTCAATGAGCTTGATAGTGCATCACGCGCCCTCACAGCACCATGAAAGTCCCTATTGAAATTCTTAGGTCGATAGCCGGAATACCTGACTGGTGTATCCGCCACCAAAGTCTCAGGGAGGATTTCACCTTGCTGAATCATATTCGCAAATAAGAAAGGCTTTAAGGTACTACCTGTACTACGAGGCCGTTGCACCAAATCTATAGCCAAGCCATTTTTATCCGCTGTTTCGCTTGGGACGTTACCGACATACGCCAAGACTCCAAAAGTACGATTATCAATCACTAACATCGCAAGGTTATTCACACCCCGTTGCTTCAAGGTTTGTGCATGGTGCTTAGCAATTTGCATAGCTGAACGCTGCATCTGATAACTAATCGACGTCTCGAAGCGAGGAACTTTATGTGGATCAGCAGCTTGTTGATGCTCTTGTAACAGCGTATCCAGAAGGTGCGGTGCCAGTCTGGGCAATGGCTTTGGCCTTAGCGGTAGGGCTTCCGCAATGGCTAACTCATAATCCAACTCAGACAATACACCTTGTTCCTGCAAACGTTGCAGTAAACGATCACGCTTAGCTTTAAGTTGTTGACGGGAACGTCCAACGTGAATCAGCCCAGGACTGTTAGGCAAAACAGCCAGCATGGCACTTTCCGCCCATGATAGCTTATGCTGACTACGCCCAAAATAACGCCATGCGGCCGCCTCTAAACCCACAACATTGCCACCAAAAGGCGCATGACTGGCATACAAACTCAGGATTTGGTCTTTGCTATACCGAACCTCCAGGCGAATAGCTTTTAAAGCTTCCAGTAATTTATTCCAGAGTGTGCGTGGTGGGTTTTGCTGAGATAAGCGAATCGTTTGCATCGACAATGTACTACCACCACTGACAACCTTTCCTTTGCTCAGATTGAGGTATAAAGCCCTAGCAACCGCCATAGGATCAACACCAGGGTGATAGCGAAAGCGCTTATCTTCAAAAGCAATCAAGGCAGTGGAAAACTTATTAGGCACACGCTCGACAGGCGGGAAGCGCCACTGCTCATCCTCAGCAATATGAGCCCCCATGAGCTTACCTTCACGGCTTAGGGAAACGGACGAGTAAGATGCATCAAACAACTGTGTTGGTAGACTCTGGTAGAACCAAAGTGCGAGTGAAAACAGTAAGATAAGCCCGATTAAATACCGAGGCCGTCGCCTAATCATGGATATCTCTCACAAACGCTTCAAATACGGGAATAATCATCCCGTATTTGAAGACCTTAAAGACTCTAAAGCTACTCGGCCGTCTCAGCCTTAATCCACTTTTCAACTACCTTGCGGCCATTGAAGCGAATAAAGTACCAAAGCTTGCCATCTGCGCCCTTCTCTTCTTTTAGAATCGTCACTTTGTCACCAGCAATCACAAACATTTTGGTGACTTGATCATCACTCGTCCCATTGTACAGTTTGGACCGTTTGGACTTGATGGTCTTTGTAACCAGCGTTTTTTCCTTTACCAGCTCCTCAGGCTTGACGATATGCACCCATTTTCCACGCTCACGAGCTTGCAAGTTTCCATCGTACATACCCTCAACACCAATCGCAGGCACATAAAATTGCCCAAGGTATGATGCATTGGCAATCACTTCAAAGGCTTTCTCTTCGCCTTTTTTTAGGTCGAAATAATAGTGAATTCGATCATCACGCTGGTCCTTATGATCATAGATCGCACTAGATTTCGGCTGCTCTAAATCATTGAGAATTTCCCAACCGGCCGCTACAGGTATCGTTAGCGCGAGATACTCAGCATTGATTGTTGAGTCATTTTTCACCCTTACGGTCATTTTGATATCGGTTCCTTGGGCAATCTTACTACCGTTAGGCAAGCTCCCCCAATCCAGCTGACTATCTTTCTTATTGTCCTCATAGTATGTAGACAAGCTCAAACCTTTAGCTAACTGCTTCTCATCACCTGTTGCTGGTACACCGTGAGAAATCACACTCGCATACAATTTAAGCCCGCTGGTGTTTTTCACTCCTAATGCTGCGCTTTGCGTAGCAACTAAGCCGCTAGAGAACAATGGTTTATCACTTTCAATCACAGTCGGTGTGAGGCTATTCATCGTGTAATCAGCTGTAAAGAACTGCTTATCACTACCTAAATAGCGTGTCGCCCCCATCAAGGCCCAAGCAATACCTTGAGTGCTTTGAAACTCATCCTTGCCAAGCTGCTCTGCGATTTGCTCCAATAATAAACTAGCACTCTCTTTCTTATCCAGCGCCACTAAATTTGTTAGCTGGATCCCTAAGTTACCAAGGTGCGAGCTAAACGTCTCATCACGCTCCTGAGTAGCCGCAACAACTGGTTGCAAGCCACTAACTACGTTTGACGCTGCATCGCTTTGTCCCACTGCATGATACGCAGAAGCCAACATCCAACGCGCTTTCGCATTTAGATTCGTGGATTCACGCAAGCGATTCATCGCTCCCATTTGCGGCTTCTTAGCAAGCGACAAGACATACAAACGATACGCCTGAGTATGAGAGTCATTTTTCTCCGCCTGCTCCCATCGTTGTGCTGCTGAGGCTTGATAGGTCAACCACGATGACAACATCGCTGGGGGTACTAAATACCCTGCATTCTTCGCTTCAATCAAGAAATGACCTGCATAAACACTCGCCCAAGCATTGTGTGAACTTGCACCTGGCCAATAATTGAATTCTCCCTGTGCACTTTGGAACTTTCGCATACCTTCTACAGCAGCACCTATATGTGACTGTATTTTTTGCTGACGCTTATCACTCAGCTGCATCAACTGATTCAAGTAAAGCTGAGGGAACGCTGCTGACGTCGTTTGCTCTAAACAACCATGTGGGTAACGTAGTAGATAGTTAAGATGACGACCCAAATTTAGCGGTGGCACTGCAGATAATTCAAGCGACGCGTGGTTCGTCCCCTTCAACCCGTAAGGTTTGAAGTCGTGCACCCAAGTCTTTCCAGGATCAATACTCTGCGTTGTCACTCGCGTGGTTTCTTGGTTTGGACGACGGACATCAATAAAGATCTCCGACTCTGATACATGCTCACCACTCTTAGCTGTAAACTTCAAACGCGCTTTACCCACACGTTTTCGTGTTTTCAAGGTTAGAAAACCAAGCTTCTCACCTATTTTTGCAAAATCAATCGTTTTGGAATTATCCCCGACAACCTCGAATAGAGCATCGGTTTCAACATCTAACGTGACTTGTTTGATACTGTCATCCGTCACAAACAAGGTCACTGGCACATCAAAGGTTTCTTCTGTTCCCAGTACCTTTGGCATGCTGGCCTGCATAATTAACGGCTGGCGAACAAATATTTCCTGATCAGCCTTACCAAAGGCACCCTCATCTGCCGCAACTATCATTGCCCTAACTGCACCGATATAAGGTGGCAATGTGACTTCGTGTATCTTCGTCTCTCCTGCTTTCAGCTCAAATGGCCCCATGACTTTAACAACGGGTGGGAAACGGCGTTTACGGCTTTGGTCGGGATTCTGCTCCGCGTCACCTCCACCAATTGCCAGCATACGCTCTAGCTTGCCATTGTAAGCCCCAATAACCGAGTCAAAAAGATCCCAAGTCTTAATACCCAGCGCCTCTTTGACATAGAATTCTCTGTGCAAATCTGGCGTTTTGAAATTAGTTAACCCTAGCAAGCCTTCATCGACAACCGCCAATGTATAGCTCATGGCCTTGCCATTACCCTCACTAACAGTAATTTTCTGAGTGCTTTGCGGCTTCCACTCATTCGCTGCCTCAATGACAGGCTTTAAATACGTAGCTGGGTCGGCTACTTCCAGAGGAATGATCCCATACAGTCGTAATGGTCGCTCATTAGCTTTATCTTTATGTGGCTGCAATAACGTGACGTGGACATAGGCATTTGGTGCCATTTCAGGTGTAATTTCCAATCCAACCTGAGTACGTTTTTTATCAAACTCAACCCATTGCTGACTGAGAATCTCACTGCCCGTTTCAACGGTTAATAAGGCACGGCCTTCTGTCGCTTCTGGCAATTGCACCATAGCCGTCTCACCGACCACATAAGCTGTTTTATCACTGAATAAGTTCAGGCGGCTAGCTGCGCCACTACCTTCCTCTTGCGCACGGCCTGCCCAACCAGGCCAATCTACATAAACTGTCTTACCTGCACAGTGCTCGCCGTTCATGTCACAGGCGCGTACTAAATAGCGCCCCCATTGTGGGTATTTGATTTCAAAGTCCCAAGTA
>JBMZDT010000239.1:0-4296 GCA_049614505.1 Leucothrix sp. | reverse complement strand
CCGCGCACCAGCGTGGGCTGGAAAGGTTTAATTAATGATCCTGATATTTCGGGCGAATATAATATTAATAAAGGGCTGCGAGTAGCGCGTAATTTGCTGTTGGAATTGTCTGAAAAAGGCATGCCAGCAGCAACTGAATTTTTAGATTTGATTTCCCCTCAATACATCGCTGATTTAATTAGCTGGGGTGCGATTGGTGCACGAACCACAGAAAGCCAAGGGCATCGGGAGCTTGCATCGGGTAGCTCTTGCCCTATTGGGTTTAAGAATGGCACCTACGGCAATGTTGATATCGCAATTAATGCCATTAAAGCGGCGGCTAATCCACATCACTTCTTATCCGTTACCAAAGATGGACATTCGGCGATTTTTACAACCGCAGGCAATGATGATTGTCATGTGATTTTACGTGGTGGTTTGCGGCCTAACTATGACTCTGTGAGTGTTGAAGATGCCTCTAATGATTTGCGTAAACATGGTTTGTCTTCTTCGCTAATGGTTGATTTTAGCCATGCTAACAGCCGTAAGAATCACGTGAATCAAAAGAAAGTCTCGACAACGGTTGCTAACCAAATCGCTAATGGTAGTCATGATATCAGCGGTGTGATGATTGAAAGTCATTTGGTAGAAGGTAATCAAAAAGGAGAGGGGGTTGATAAAAGCACACTCACCTATGGTCAGAGTATTACGGATGCTTGCATTGGCTGGGATGATACGATAACAGTGTTAGAGCAATTGGCCGCTGCGGTCGAAACCCGCCGTAAGCTTTGACGTTCAATTCGTAGGATTGCTGGGTAATTTAATGGACATTAAACGTTTAAATACATCAGATGCCGAGTTTTGGCCTGAGCTAAAAGCCATGCTTCAGTGGGAAACGGTCTCAGATCAAGCGGTGTTTGACACGGTTAATACGATATTAGCTGATGTCAGAAAACGTGGCGATGATGCACTGCTGGAATACACCAATCGATTTGATCGCATGCAGGTTGAATCAATGGATCAGCTTGAGGTTTCTGCTGAGCGTATACAGCAGGCATTGGGGGCGATATCCAGTGAGCAGCGAGAGGCTTTGGAGATTGCGGCACAGCGCATCCAAGCGTATGCAGCCCATCAAAAGTTAGCGTCTTGGCAGTATACGGAAGACGATGGCACAGTGCTGGGGCAGCAAATTAATCCGCTAGATCGGGTAGGTTTATACGTCCCTGGAGGTAAAGCAGCTTACCCTTCTTCTGTTTTAATGAATGCGATTCCTGCTAAGACAGCAGGGGTTGCTGAGCTTGTTATGGTCGTTCCAACACCAGAAGGTGAGGTGAATGATTTGGTCTTAGCCGCCGCAGCGGTTGCTAAGGTTGATCGTGTCTTTACCATTGGTGGCGCGCAGGCGGTAGCAGCGCTTGCTTATGGTACTGACAGTGTGCCTGCGGTTGATAAAATTGTTGGACCTGGAAATATTTATGTGGCGACTGCAAAGCGTATGGTGTTTGGCACGGTAGGCATTGACATGATTGCTGGCCCATCAGAAATTTTAGTTGTCTGTGATGGCAAAACAGATCCGGATTGGATTGCGATGGATTTATTCTCGCAAGCTGAGCATGATGAGGATGCTCAAGCAATTTTAATTACCACCGATGCAGACTTTGCCCAGCAGGTGAAGCAAAGCATTGAGCGACAGATTGCAGAAATGCCACGCGCTGAGATTATCAATGAATCGATGAGTCAGCGAGGTATTATTATTGTTGCAGAAGATATGGTGGATGCGCTCGAAGTGGTTAACTTTATCGCGCCAGAACATCTTGAGTTATCTGTTGATAATGCGATGGAATTAGCAACGCAGGTTCGTCACGCGGGTGCTATTTTTGTGGGTCGCTACACTTCTGAGTCTCTAGGCGATTACTGTGCCGGACCAAATCATGTATTGCCGACCTCACGCACCGCACGTTTCTCATCGCCTTTAGGTGTTTATGATTTTCAGAAACGCTCTTCAATTATCGCTTGTTCAGCTGACGCTGCGTCAGCGTTAGGCAAAACTGCTTCTGTGTTAGCACGAGGTGAAGGATTGGTTGCCCATGCGCGCGCAGCCGAATATAGAATTAAACCGTAGTGTAATAATAAGCTGGGAGTGAGCTGCATGGTTGCATTAAAAACATTGGTCGCTGAAGCAGATTCACTGCTGGATATCCATCGGTTTAAAGATTACGCCCCGAATGGCTTACAGCTTGAAGGTAAGTCGGAGGTTAGTAAGATTGTATCAGGGGTAACGGCAAGCCAAGCGTTGATTGATGCAGCGGTTGAAGCCAATGCTGACGTATTATTGGTGCATCATGGTTGGTTTTGGCGGGGTGAAAGCCCGTGTATTGTGGGCATGAAAAAGCGTCGTATTAAAGCACTGCTAGATAATGACATTAGCCTGCTCGGTTATCATCTACCGTTAGATGCGCATCCAGCGTTTGGAAATAACGCGCAGTTGGCTAAGCGTTTAGGGTTTGTGCGCGACGGCGCGATGAATGCAGAGGGAGTTGGTGATTATGGCCATTTGGAGCAGGCGCTGACTGCTGAGGCTTTAGGGTCTCATATGCAGGAGTGTTTGGGACGTACCCCAACAATTGTTGGCGCAGGTGAGCAACTTATTAAAACGGTTGCGTGGTGTACAGGTGGTGCGCAGTCTTACATTGGTCAGGCGATTTCACTAGGGGTTGATGCCTTTGTGAGCGGCGAGATATCCGAGCAGACAACTCACGAGGCGCGTGAGAATGGCATTCATTATTTTGCAGCGGGGCATCACGCGACAGAGCGCTATGGTGCGCCTGCGTTGGGTGAGCACCTAGCCAATCAGTTTGGGCTAAGTCATCAGTTTATCGATATTGATAATCCAGCATAATTTCAGAGTACATCATGGCAATACAAACAAATGACCCGATTCGCTTAAGTTTAGATGCAGTACATCAGCTTGCTATGGCAGGATTGACGAAGCATGGTGCATCTGCTGATCAGGCGCGTGCTGTGGCTGATACCATTACAGGGGCTGAGCGAGATGGTTGCAAATCGCATGGTTTGTTTCGATTGCCTGGTTATATTGGCTCTTTGAAAAGTGGCAAAATTACAGGGGATGCTATTCCTGTGTTGTCTGAGCTAGCGCCCGCAGTTGTGAAAGTGGATGCGGCAAATGGTTTTTCGTCACTACCGCTTGAAATGGGTACAGCAGCGTTAGCTGAAAAAGCGCGAGAGCAAGGCATTGCAGCGTTGGCAATTACCAATAGCTATCATTTTGCTGCCTTGTGGCCAGAGGTAGAGTGTTTGGCTGAGCAGGGCTTGGTTGCTTTTGCTTTTGTAACTGCTAAGAGCTATGTTGCACCGGCTGGAGGTATCAAACCGTTATTTGGTACTAACCCAATGGCATTTGCGTGGCCGCGCGAAGGCAAGCCCCCCGTTGTATTTGATCAGGCTTCCAGTGCGAGTGCTCGCGGTGAGATTATGATTCATGAGCGGGATGGGCAAGCAATCCCAGATGCTTGGGCGATTGATGCAGAAGGCCATTCTACTAATGACGCTAGTGCTGCCTTAGCCGGTGCGCAGCTACCCTTTGGCGGCTATAAGGGTAGCTCGATTGCGCTAATGGTGGAGCTGCTTGCAGGCGCACTGATTGGGGATGTGTTTAGTTTTGAGGCAACTGCAAATGATATTCGTGATGGTGGGCCTCCAAAGCGCGGTGAGTTTATGATGGCAATCGACCCAAAGCGATGTGTACAAGGCGGAGGGCCTTCACAGCTTGCGCACGCTGAAACGTTGTTTGGGGAAATTTTAAGTCAAGAAGGAACGCGTTTACCATCCGACCGTCGCTATCGTATGCGCCAATCAACCCCCGTCGATGGCATTACCATCCCGAAGTCATTATATGATGAGTGCTTAATGTTATCAGCCTAGCGAACTAGGCTAGATAGCTAAGTGATAGGCTAGCAAGCTCTCTCGGGCAGGATGTTTAGGCGATTAGCTAAGTACCAGTTGCACCGTGGTGTAAACCGTTATCACAAATAAAACAGCCATTAATAATCCCGCAATAATAAACGGTGTGGCGCTTTTTTTGGAAAAATCTTCTTTTAGATTCTCGCTTTTTTGTACCCCAACGAAAGCGGCCATTACACTTTTCATGGCACTAAGAAAGTCTTTCATGGCATATCCCTGTATGGCTTAAACAATCTGGTGTAGGTTGAGTGGAAAGTAATGATCAACCAGTAAAATGACAAACAAAATCATTAGGTAATTAATAGAGAAGCCAAAGGTTTTCATTGGCAAATCCAT
>JBMZDT010000238.1:0-4309 GCA_049614505.1 Leucothrix sp. | reverse complement strand
AGTGAAAGAAGCAGCGACGTAGGAAAGCGTCTGGTAGCTCTTTTTCATTGTTACTAGTAATGATAATGATTGGACGATGTTTTGCTATAATCGTCTGGCCTGTCTCGTAAACGAAGAACTCCATCTTATCTAGCTCTTGCAGCAAGTCATTGGGGAATTCGATATCCGCCTTGTCGATTTCATCGATTAGTAATACCACCTGCTCATCTGATGCAAATGCTTCCCAGAGCTTGCCTTGACGAATGTAGTGACTGATATCACTGACATCCACATCACCCGTTGCAAGCTGTGAATCCCGTAGGCGCGAGACGGCATCGTACTCATACAAGCCTTGCTGGGCTTTGGTGGTAGACTTGATGTGCCACTGGATTAGGCGCATGCTCATCGACTCCGCCACTTGCTCCGCTAACATGGTTTTACCCGTGCCCGGCTCACCCTTGATAAGTAGTGGGCGTTGTAGTGTCATGGCTGCGTTGACCGCAATTTGCAGGTCGTCGGTGGCGATATATTGGTCAGTACCTTGGAATTTCATCTTTCATCCGGGATGCGTTTTAATTGGTTAATCTTATCACGGTTAGGTCGCACCTGAAGTACTTGGATTATGTAGTTTACGCTTTAGCTGCCTGTGTTTGTTTATGATTCGAAACATTGACGATTTCAAAATCAACGATCAGAGGCAAATGATCAGAGTAATCCACTTGAGGAATTCTAAAGTCATTAATAACAATATCTGGCGTATGCAAAACGAAGTCTAAACTAAGCTTAGGTTTCCAGCTGGGATACGTTAGTGAGTTAGCAGGACCTGCATTGTGCAAACCTGCGGCCTCACGAAAAAGTTCTAATTCATCGTGACCTTTAAAGGCGTTAAAATCGCCAGCCACTAAACAGGGCTTATTGACGCTTCGCACTAACCGTTTAATTTCAGTGAGCTGTTCATGCCTAGCCTTGTATGACAAGGCTAGGTGCACTAATAAAATTACAATATTCTCCAGCTCTAGCTCAATCACTAAGCGCTTCATGCCGCGCGTTACATAGTGAAATTTTTCTTGCTTGATCGTATCTTTACTAATGAAAGCATTGCCTTGCTTACTCAGCACTGGCAGCCCATTTAGCAGTTTATTTTGAACGGGGTATTTGCTTTTATAAGTGTGGTAATGCCCTAAAGATTCGGCGATTAGCTCGGCTTGATTTTTTCTATCTGATCGGTAGCTGCCCGCATCGACTTCTATCAGACCTATAACATCAGCGGATTCTTGCTTGAGAAAGCGAATGATTGCTTCAAGGTGATCATGGGTTTTCCCCATGTAACCACTGAGAGGGAAGCGATTCATGTTCCCACCAGTACCGTACCGGATGTTATATAAGAGAAATTTCAACGAGTTTCAAACCCTGTAAACCGGAAAGGCTGCCATTGTCAGACGGTGCCCAGTCCCTGTCTAGTTAATAGTAGTCAATGTGAATGGTTATCTATAAATATTTATTATGAGAATGATTATATCTGAATCCAAAACCGATGCCCACTGCGTAGCGATAATAACCCACTAATTTTATTGATATTTGCGGTTTTTTCGGGTTAGGCGTAACAAGGGAAAGTCGTTCAGTTTCTATCACAACCTACCGAGGTGACAGCATGATTAAACTTATAAGCTACTTTTTACTCGCTGGCTTTTTAGCAGCAAGCCCGATGACGCTAGCTGATGAAAAAACCCGCGATGCAGCCATTACGGCTGTTGTTACTGATCAAATTGACGCGTTTAGTAAAGATGACTCAAAACGCGCGTTTTCTCACGCATCCCCGATGATTAAAGCCGGCATTCGTAGCCATGAACGTTTCTTGATGATGGTGAAACGCTCCTATGGGATGATTTATCGCCCCAGCTCTCATGAAATGCAGGAGGTAAAATCAATTGAGGGAAAGCTGTATCAAGTCGTTTTGTTTGTCGACCAAGATCGCAACCGTTTTAAGATTTTCTACGAAATGCAAAAGCAAGACGACGGTAGCTGGAAAATTAATGGTGTAACGCCCTTTGTGGCAACAGATGACGTATTTGCATAGCATGTTAGTGCAAGGGCTCTGCTATGATGCACACCTTTCCTCTTTGAGCTAAGAGATATTGCTTTATGTTGACCGAACAGCAGATTGAACACTTTGTTCGATTCGGATTTGTAATCTTGCGCAGTGCCGCTAGTCCGGCTGAACTTGAGCACCTCCAACAGGTAACTGAAGCAGCGTTGGCGAGTCGCACTGAGCCATTTGAGCTAGAAGCAGATGTGCAATATGCTGGCGCACCGTTAAGTCGTGATGCTACTGGCGGCCAAACGATTCGCCGATTATTGCAGGCTTATGACAGGCATGACGCTTACACCCAGTGGGCAACGAAGCCGCTTATTACTGAAGCAGTGACAAGCCTATTGGGTGCAGATGCCTTATTTATTTCGCCCAATCATCACAACTGCATTATGACTAAGCAACCAGCGTTCAGCTCAAAAACAAGCTGGCATCGGGATACGCGCTATTGGCATTTTTCAAATAAATACTTAATTAACTCATGGTTGGCACTGGGGAATGAAAAAGCCGAGAACGGCGGCATGTTGATTTTACCTGGCTCACACCGTTGGGATGTCGACACCAATGCCTTGGATGAAGCCCAATTCCTTATTGAAGATCACCCCTCAAACACCGCACGACTTACCCTTGCTAAGCAGGTTGACTTAAACGCGGGGGACTGCTTATTATTTAGCGCGCATTGTTTCCACGCAGCAGGCGCTAATGCTACGGATAAGCGTAAATTCTCTCTTGTCTTCACCTACCACGGCGATGCCACGCAAAGCTTACCCAATACTCGCTCAGCAACACTGCCATCTATTAAGGTCAGCTAAAAGCCATTGGGCATCCGAAGCCTGCGGCCTGCCGTAAGAAAACCATCTTATTTTAGCTGAGGTTTATAATGCCCTACTCCCGTTTTAAACATGGCCTACTGGCTATTGCCACTGGTGTTATCAGTACATCGCTATTTGCGACAGAAATGCAACTGCCGACCGATTTCCCTGAGTCACTAGTGACGTCACACGCAGTCAAAAGCGGCATCACAAAGGCTTGGTACGATGGCGCAACAACACGCTACGCTCATGGCGTGTTAGGAGACGCCGTTGAGGCGGGAGAACTGCATGCTGAAACAATCGATGGTCAACGCCTGTCATTCACCCTTGAGTTGCAACAGGTTTTTGAGGATGTGGCTCCCCGATTAGCAGATATTAATGGGGATGGCCGCAATGAAATTATCACTATACGCAGCCATAATCAAAAAGGTGGTCAAATTGCGGTCTATGGGGTGATACCTAGCGCGCCAAACACCCTATCCCTTATTGCTAGCACGCCTTATATTGGTCAGCCCTATCGCTGGCTAGCCCCTGTTGGAGTAGCCGATTTCAATAATGATGGTGCCATGGACATTGCCTACATTGATCGCCCACATCTGGCTAAAATACTCAGGGTCTGGAGTTTTACACCCAAAGGCTTACAACAGATTGCCCAAAAATCAGGTTTAACTAACCACCAGATCGGTCACGACTACATCACGGGAGGAGTTCAGCGTTGTAGCAGCCAACCGGCCATGATCACAGTAGATTCAACCTGGCAGCGTCTGATTAAAACAACGCTTGAAAATGGCAAACTAACCAGTGAAGATATCGGCCCTTATGCAAATAAAGCCAGCGCAGAGGTTCATATACAGTGTCACTAATCACTGGCTTCAGAGACCACTTTAAGCGAGCCATCTTGCACTTTTTCCAAGTCAACCATTAGGCGGTTTTCTGTCCAACCATGGACTGTATCGTGTGCTTCAATAAACACCTTAGTCATGCCTACCGGAACCTTGACCCGACTAAGACTACGGGTAAATGGCTGCTCATTCTCACATTTCGAACGCTACAACTGCTGAATTTGCATCACCCCTATGACATACTCCCACCATTTAATGACTACTTTGGAGCGCTCCATGTCATCTATTCTGGTTTTGAATGGCCCAAATCTCAACCTGCTTGGCCAACGAGAACCGGGGCAATATGGCCTTTCTACACTTGCTGACATTGAAGAACTGTGTGTCGATACCGGCAAGCGTTTGGGCGTTGAAATCAACTGCCTGCAAAGTAACCATGAAGGGGCGTTAATTGATGCCATCCACGAAGCAGGTCGTGGAGTCAAAGATGGTAGCGTACTTGGTGTGGTCTTCAACGCAGGCGCTTATACGCATACCTCTATCGCTTTGCATGATGCCATTAAAGGGGCTGAAGTCCCCGTCATTGAGGT